>JANODW010000865.1:0-2266 GCA_031412875.1 Pirellula sp.
TCCAAAATTGCGATTGAATCGCAGTGGCTTCGTGACATTCTTTTTGACGAATTCGACATTGGCCTGGGCAAGCCATACGTCGTTCAGCCCGGCAATTGCGGCATCGACATCCCCAAGGTTGCGATTGGTTGCGTTGCCTGAATTGTCTTCGACAAAAAAGAAGCTGGTTCGAACCGTCTTCTTGCGTTTGACCGATACATCCAATCGCGCCAAAACACGTCCGCTCGCATCGCGAAGTTTGATAAGGGTCGTTCCGTGACTGACCCCAAAAATTTGCACCGCTGTCCCTAAAAAGAGCACGCGTGCAACTTGCTCGTTCCGACTCGTTACGCTGGCTACTTGATTTGGATTGAGCACGAAGACAATTTTCGAACCACCTAACGGAACCATCTGCCAGGGAGGAGCATTTCTAAGGGGATCGGCAGGCACAAATCCATCGAACGCTCTGAATTCTTGAAATTTGACCGGATTGCAGACGGTTGGATCGCGATCAAAATCGTTGAGCCTAGCAAGCGTTCGATTGCCGACATCCACTCGGCCATCGTTGATGCTAAGTTGAACTTGCTGAAATCTCCGAATGGCGGCAATGGTAAGTGGGCCACAGATACCGTCGGCATCTAAAAGTGGATTCGGGCCTCCTTGATCGGAGGGTACCTGGTTTAAAAGCGATTGAATCGTCTCAACGTCGACGAAGTTATTGCGTGCGGGCGACGTTCCAACCGCAGCGCGTCATGTCTCAGCCATGTCATACCCCAAAGAATCCGTATGAGCTAGAGAAATACAATGGTCACAAGAGCCGATTTCACCGCTTTGACCCTCCATTGACCAACCGACGTTGCCTAGGTTCTCGATGCAACGCAAAAAAAGTTGCGTTTAAAGAAAGATCTTGCTTGGGCAGAGCTGGCAGGTACCTGTTGGTTGGCCAAGTTTTTAAAACTGGCGATGCGGTGGATAGTCTCACCGCCTTGGAGTTCATTTCCGAAAGCATCGGAGTCAAGCCACGGAGGCCTAGTGCCCCGCGGGCCACATTTCGATCGCATTCTGGCTAAGATATGTCGCACGCCTCGTTCCTAACCAACATTCACTGGTTTCCTCGACAAGCAAACGACAGCACTTCTAATGATTTACGAAGCTAACCCGCTCGCAATCGCAGTTTTTTCCGCGATGGTTCTTGGTGTATTGGCCTTTAGTTTTTACCTGGGCGCGAAAGCTAAATCCAGCCAAGGGTATTTCGCTGCCGGCGGTTCTATCCCTTGGTTCATCAACGGAATTGCATTCGCAGGCGATTACCTTTCCGCCGCATCGTTTCTAGGTATCTGCGGAATGATCGGCTTCTTTGGCTTCGACGGCTTTTTGTATTCGATCGGATACCTTGCAGGGTGGATCGTTGCTTTGCTGGTCATCGCAGAACCTTTGAAACGGCTCGGGCGCTATACCTTTGCCGACGCACTGGACAGCAAGTTCCAATCGCGAGGCATCAAAGCAGCGGCGGGTTTGAGCACCCTCGTTGTCAGCCTGTTCTATCTGATTCCCCAAATGGTCGGAGCGGGTGCGTTGGTTAAGCCGCTGTTGGGACTTGAGTATTGGCATGGAGTCGTGATCGTCGGCGCTGTGGTGGTGTTCATTGTTGTGACCGCAGGCATGGTGAGTACGACCTATGTCCAGTTCCTCAAAGGGGGATTGCTCGTTATCTTCTCTCTCTTGCTAACCGTTTTGATCCTGAGCCGCGGATTGAACACCGCTCCGTCGACCGAATTGGGAAAGACGCAGGTCATTGAAACCAGGGACGGCAAGCGCTTTGTGAACGGAGTCCCTATCGGATTCGAACCTGGAGAAACCAACGTGGCTGCCGTGGGGAAAATCGTCGAGCTTCCGAATGGTCAAACGAGCACTGGTCCCCTCGGCCCGATTGCCTTTATCAGCACCATCGCCAAGTCGAAAATTGAAATCACGAGCGCTCAGAAAGGGGAAAATGGACGGGTCACGATCGTCCCTCGGATCGTCGACGGCAAAGAGATGCTGTCCCCGGGCAATCTTCCCGCCTTCAAAGGAATTCGCTCGGATAGCCTTATCGCTAAACTCGATTTTGTTTCTCTCATGTTGGCTCTTTTTGCAGGCACTGCATCGTTGCCTCATATTCTCATTCGGTACTACACCGTGAAAGACCAAGCTTCTGCTCGAAAGAGCACGATCGTCGGAATCGCTTCGATCGGCTTTTTTTATGTGCTGACACTCTACATTGGACTGGGCGCCATGGTCAGCGGCC
>JANODW010000866.1:0-8905 GCA_031412875.1 Pirellula sp.
TCGCGTTTTTTTATCTTGAGTTCGACCGCGCCGGGCTGAACAACGATTGGCTGCACATAAGCGTTTGCGATTCTCAATTCGCCATCACCAAACGCGACTTGAATATTCGGGTCATTGCATTCGACCCGAACGATTCGACCGTCTGGAGTTTCCCAATAGAAAACTGCTAGACTTGCTAAAAAGACAAAACCGATGAGAGCCAAAACAACCCCGATTGGAGGCCGATATCGACTGCGAGAGGAAAGAGCCTCTGGCACGTTTGCGAGAGTCAACTTCGTATCAGCCAATGCGACGATTGTTTTGGACGCCTGTACTGTTGAGCATCGAGAATCCAATTCATCGAGTCGGGTGATGACCTCGCTCGCCGATTGAGGTCGGTTTTGTGGATCTTTCTCGAGAAGCTCCATAACGAGCTTTGCAAGCTCAGGTGGAATGTCTGGTCGAATCAACTCAGGTGATTTCGGCGAGCTCATCGCAATCGCCATCAACGTTTCAATAGTCGTCTCGCCTTGAAATGGGAGTTGGTCGGTGCAGAGCAAATACAGAACGCAACCAACAGAGAACAAGTCCGATCGAAAATCGATTGCCTTGCTTCCCCGAGCTTGCTCGGGCGGCATGAATGCGGGTGTACCCACAATCGCGCTTGCATGCGTCAATTGGCTCTCGTCTAGATCAGCTCGGGCCAATCCAAAGTCCAAAATCTTGATTCGAAAACGATCTGCAGTGGTCGTCTCCAACCAAAGATTGGCAGGTTTGATATCGCGATGAACGATCCCGCTTGCATGCGCCACTGAGAGTCCTTGTAAAATTTCGCGAGCCATTCGAATGACATCCGCTACCGCAAATCTTCGTCCCGCTCGAATCGCCGCTTCGAGCGACTCCCCTTGCAGTAGTTCAGTGGCGATGAATGGCAAACCAGCATCTTCTCCAACTTGGTAAACCTTGACGATGTGGTCGCTGGTCAAGCCGGCTGCAGCGCGCGCTTCCCTCAAAAAGCGATCCTTCGCAGTAGGGTCCGCGGCAAGGAACGGCAGCATCACCTTCAAGGCGACTGGGCGATTCAATTGCGAATCCTCTGCCTTGTAGACTTCCCCCATACCACCTTTCGCTAGAAGCTTGAAAAGTCGGTAATGGCCAAGCCGTTTGTCTCTGGATAGATGGCTCGCAGGAAGAACGAGGTTTTCTGATTCGTCCGCTTGCGATGGATTGCAGAGATCAAATTTGCTGTTTGAATACCCTAAGTTTGACTCCGATTGTGGGATCTGCAGAAGTTTGCTAACCAGTGAATCTGGCAAATGACCAGCCATCCTTTCCACCGCAGTTGCTTGGCCACGAAGAGATTCCACAAGCGTATCGATTGGTTTGAGGGTCCTCAGTGTCCCCTGACACCACGTGCACGCTTCGAGATGGCCCGCAATTTGAATGAGCTCGGGACCATCCAGATGACCGTCGAAGAACTCGGCTAGTTCGTTTTTGGATGGGCAATTTTTCGTATTGGTCATACGTGTGGGCAAACTAGCGAGCGAACGCAAAAGTGTCTATTGGGCGTACAGCAGATCGAATTCTACCAGATGTCGCTCCATGAGCCTGAGGGGAGGGCGACTACGCGTCCCAAACGCAGGCTCAAGAGGAAACCTCTTAACGAGTACGCTCAAGCTACCGATACCTTCCAACAAAATTCTAGATTCTAAATCCCGTCGATCAAATGTAGCATCTCCTGTCTTAGTCGGCTGAGTACTTTGGACTTGATGCCGTAGACCGTACCGAGTCCGATTTGGTAAAGACGGGCAACTTCCTCTGCTGATTTTTCCTGCAAGACGTATGCACGGAATACCTGTTGATGCAACAGCGAAAAGTCTCGCTCAATTAAGCAAAATGCCTGCCGAACAAGGAATCGAGTGTCTTCAGGATCTAGGGCGGTATCTTGCAATTCCTCTATCGAATCTTCTTCGACATGGGCCGTATGACGAAGGTCACGATTTCTTTGTAGCGATCGATAACGATTCACAAATAGCGTCTTCAACCAGGCATGGAAACTTTTCGTAGGATCGTATTCGAACTCGGGCATTTTACGCCAAAGAATGACGAATACGTCTTGAACAAGGTCCGCTCCATCCGATTCTTTGTAGCCAAGCTGTCTTGCCCAATGAAAGAGAAGCGGAGAGTAAAGTTCTACAAACCTGTGCCATGCCAAATCTTCCTCAGGTTGCCTCAACCGGTACAGCAAACTCGCAGGAGTGTGAAACATGGGGGGCAAGTCAAGGTAAGCTGAAGAGAGACGTTTCCAGCATAACACCCCGCCGTTGTCCGCGGAAGATATTTGCCACAGTTTACAATACCCTACAGTAGTAAAATTTCAATCGACCGAGTTCTTGAAAGCAGGTACGTAGGCTTTTTGCCGACTCGGAAATTGAAAAGGAGGTAACTCAGGAGACACTGGTGAGCCGGATTTATCGCTTCCGCCTTCACCATCCTCATCAAAAATTCACTTAACCTTTTCGATTCAAACTGCCAATCAGCACCCGGCCGGCGTTATACGCTTGCTTGAGCAATTGACTCCAGTAGTTGGCATCGTGATATTCGCGAAGTAATCTCAAGAGTTTTGCCCGTTCTGCATCGGGGAGTAGTTCAAGCATAACAGGCACCAAGGACTCTGAAACGTTGTGCGTTGCGCCCGAGCGCAGACAGACTGGCACAATGCTCTGACCACCTATCTTTAAATCGGTTTCTAGCGACTGAATGCAGCTCGCAATGTTTACCGCTTTGATCGATTGTTTGTCACGCAGGTCATAGGGTGGATTCCATTCGGCGAACGGACGAAGTTGATCGACATGCGATAGTGCGACGACAATAGGGGGGAAAGCCCGTTTATGCTGACTCGCAAAACGCGTTCGCAGCTCATTGAGCAAGTGCTGGTCCGATGAGCGGGCTGCAGTTGTCGCAGAGCAGACCATGATGACTAAATCCGTTTTCATCAACTCCGCATCCAATTGGTCCATCGCGCGTCGATCTTCTTTTCCACCAAATCCTTCGGTGTCAAAGAGGATGGCTCTAGGCATTCCCTCCCGATTAAGAACGTAGGGGTGGATCCCTTGGGTGCACGGAACGGTGTCGGTGGCGGCTAGAACCTCTCCGAATATGGCGTTCACCAAGCTGGATTTCCCGGCTTTGGTTTGTCCTAGTAAAATGATCCGCAATGGCTCGTCGCTTTGCTTTCCACGTTGTTCTTGTGCGCGCGAGATATCCGCTTTCGACCTCGGAGAGCGGAACTCTTGAAATTCCCGATCGTGAATCGCGAGTTGGCCGCTGTAGAGTTCGATGGCGTACTGGCCTGCTCTTCGGATGGTGAAGCCGATGGCCCAACGCTTGGCTTCCTCGAATGCTGTGACGCTCAGCTCTCCAATCAAATTGTCGTTGGCTTCCTTGAATACTCCTGAAACGGGATTCATGGCAAACCGAATCAGCCGGTATCCCACTCGCCATGGACTCGATGGGGAGGTCAACGAAGAAGCCCCTTTCCAGATCGAAATCAATCGGTCGATTTGGCGAAACGTGAGCATGTGTGAACCAGGAACATGGCTTTTGGCTGCCAAACGCAGATCTTGGATCACGTGTTCGGCGATGAGCAACGCATCGGGAACGGTAATCTCCAGAGCGGGCTGTTCGGTGGTGCGTCCAAAACACCGTGCGACCGTTTCAAAGAGTTCAATAAAAATCTCTTTCCATGCGTTTTGATCTTCGAATTCAAGGGGATTCGCTTCGACTTGCGTTGCCAGCAATTCGACTGCATCCCGTGCATCTTGTTCGCCAGCCGCCCCTCGCGACGCGATTGCGATGCGGATCGCTTTGCGTCTTTTGGTATAGAACAATCGATCGACATTCCATCCCAGCAAAGTCAAGAACGCCGCTGCGATGGCAAACCAAGTCAATAGGTTCCGTTCGAACAGCCACCAGCATCCGGCCCCCATGAGAACAAAATAGGGGATCAGATATAGAACCGCTACGAGAATGAAACGAATTTTCCAACGTAGCATGAGGGCTTTACTGGCTGCTAGTGGTGCTGGGAGGAGGCGTACGGCTTCCGTGTTTTAGGTACTCGGAAAATCGACGTCGCCCCTCGCCAAGTTCGGTTGCGTAAAACGCGCGAAGCTGGTTCGCGTCGGGAGTTGCCCCGCGTTTGAGTTGGGCGAAATACCAGCATAGCGTGCACCCGAGCGCGTAGGTGGTTGCGGCGTTGTAGGCCGCGCCGAAGACGCTTCCGAAAACCGGTACCAACTTGGAGAGCAAGCTGCGCACAAAACGGACCAGCATGCTGCCACCGACGGCAGTTCCAAACTCGGTCATCAATTGGCGAGTGAGTGGTTGCCCATAGATGGACGAAATCGCATGAAACATTTTTGCTTGGATCCCGATGACCACAGGAATATCGATCAACGGCCACGGCACCGCTCCAGCACCTCCGGCTGCAACACTGTAGGAGAGGATGTGTTTCCAAGCGGTCGAATAATAGATGTCTTCGAATTCCGTACGAAAGGCTGGCTGCGATTCTAAAATGGATCGCAAGCCATGAGGGAATTCTTCTTCGATCGCTGTCCAAAGCGACTCGAGTCCGTAGTTGGCCGGTTCCATTTGGTCCTGGGGCAACGTCAGGTCGACTGCCACGAATCGCTTTGAAAACTTCGAAAACTCCCGCCGCTGATGCTGGAGCGAACGGGCCAAGTTGTTGGCGATCGTGGTCGGCCAGGGGTCCGTATCAAAGGGATAGGGAAGAGGGTGCGGGTCGGTTCGCTGTTCGTACCCCTCATGCAATGAGGTCTGCACGACGATGATCGGCCAGCTTGGTCGCGTCTTGCGAATGGATGCGAGCACGTCGAGCACTGGTTTTTGAGCATGGTCCATCGATTTGATGACGACGATCACCAAGTGCGCTTGATCTCGGCAGAAATCCAAATCTTCTTTTGGGTCGTAACCGGCTTCTCCCAGTCCGCGTGTGTCCAAAAAGCGGAGCAGGCAACTCGTCTCATCCGGAAACGCGTAGAGGCTTGCGGTCCGCGTACACGGTTGATAGCCATTGCCAATTTCGGCATTGCTGCTGCCCGTGATGGCGCGGACGATGGAAGTCTTTCCTGACTGCGCTTTGCCTATCAACCAGATGACTGGAACAGGAAGGTCCCGTTGCGATTGGCGAAGCTTCGACTCAACTTTGGTAGCGCTCGCTTGGGGAGCAAGGACAGCATCGCACAAGGATTGCCAATAGGTTTTTATCACGTGCCGCCCTTTGTAAAATATTCACAGGTCGCTTCCGGCAGAAGCGACCTACGGCAGAATTTCGGCACGTTTATTATACCTGCTTGCGCATGCAACAGTTCTTGTACTTCTTTCCAGAACCGCAGGAGCACGGGTCGTTTCGTCCTATTCGTTCGCCCCGATTGCGAATCGCTTCGATCCGTGGAGGTTCGGCCCCGGCGGAATCGGCGGCCGCGAGGTCCGCTTCCTTTTCTGCCAGGAGCTGGCTGGTGACATCGTACGAATCGTGGCGTGCAACCACTTTGCTCTCCACCCAAGAATCAGAAACCAGGTTGCTGTCGATCGCTTCCATTCGGAATATCACGTCGGTCATGCGCTCGCCAATAGAGAGCCACATCTCCTCGAACAGCTTCATCCCTTCCCGTTTGTATTCTACCTTGGGGTCCATTTGTCCCATGCTGCGGAAATTCACGCTGCTACGGACGTGGTCCATCGCGAGCAAGTGGTCCTTCCAAGCGGAATCGAGTTGGGTTAGCAACACGGTGCGTTCCATCCGGCGGATCTCGGGAAAGTAACGATCGTCGATCGCTTGCATGAATTTGTTGGTGAGCTCGGACTTGTCCAGCTTCTTCAATTCGTCCGCACTGCCGGCCCAATCGAACGTGGTGCGCATCCACTGCGCAACTTCTTGGATCGCGTCTGCCGATCCCACGACATCCTTCAACGATTTGGTGCTCTTTCCGAAGATACTGTCCGCTTTTTCGACGGCATCCGCTCGCAACTTGAGGGCTCGTTCCACCGACCGTCGACTGATGGCAATGAGCGTTTCCACCGATTTATCTGGCGACTCCTCGGAACCATCTCCCGAAGAGGCTTGGAGCTGTTCCAAAACGCGAGGGTCTTCAAATCGGTTGCCAGCCCATTCCGCCAACGCAGCGCCGTCGATCGAATAACGATCTTGAGCCGTCTGCTGTTGGAAGCGATTGAACGCGACCATGATTGGGAACTGGCTCTCGCGAACGATATAGCTTTCTTCGGCTTTGGTGAGCAGTTTTTCTGCGAGCTGTTCGGTTTCAGCGCTGCGGACGTCTTCTACATCCAGTTCGATATCGAACTTGTTCTTCATCCAACCCACGAGCATCCTCAAACCAAAATCTTCCCGCAGAAAACCATCGCCTTCGGAGAGGTCGATCTCCGCAATGTACTTTTGCGCCTGCCCGATCAACTCTTCGTCCATGCGATCACGATCAATTTTCTTGAGCATGCCAACGGTGTAGTTGGTGGCAAAGCGAGTGTTGACCCATTTTGCCATCGCCTCCCAGTTCCATTCCGATTGCTCTTCTTCGGACGGCATGTTTTCGTCGATCGCGTCGAGGATCTGGGTTTCTGCAGTCCTTTCGGCTTTGTCTTTGGCGTAGGCCACGGCGGTCGCTGGATCAACGCCTCGAAAATCCTTTGGTTCGAGTTCGACACCCAGGCGAGCACCCGCCCACTTTGCATAGGACTCTGGGCCAAAGAGGGGATCGCAAAACTGCGCGACGTTCTTTTCGATCTGCTGACGCAATTGGAACATCACCAAATCGCGGCAACTGGTACCATCGAGGATTTGTTGTCGATAGCCATAGACCTTCTTTCGTTGGTAGTCCATGACTTCGTCGTATTCGAGCAAGCTCTTTCGGGCTTCGAAGTTCCGTTCTTCGACTTTCTTTTGCGCTCCGGAAATGCGTTTGGAAACGTAGGGGCTTTCGATGGCGTCCCCCTCGCCCATCCCCATGCGTTTCATCAACTCGCGGACCCATTCGCCGGCAAAGATCCGCATGAGGTCGTCTTCGAGGGACAAATAAAATCGGCTTGATCCCGGGTCACCCTGTCGACCGCAGCGACCTCGCAATTGCAAGTCGATACGTCGGGACTCGTGCCGTTCGGTCGCGATGACGTACAGCCCACCCAAATTCCGAACGCGTTCTCCTTCTTCTTTCATCTTTTCTCGCTGTTCGATGTCGTGCACGAGTGCATCCCATTCTTCCTTGGGCACTTCGAGCCGCGTCGGGTATTTGTCTTGGAGTTGAGCCCAAGCCATTGTTTCAGGATTTCCGCCCAGGATAATGTCCGTACCGCGGCCCGCCATGTTGGTTGCGATCGTGACCGACTTGGTTCGACCTGCTTGGGCAATGATCTCCGCTTCGCGCTTATGTTGCTTGGCGTTGAGGACTTCGTGGTTCACTCCTCGCTGATCGAGCAATTTGGAAAGGCGTTCGCTCTTTTCGATCGACACGGTACCGACCAAAATAGGTCGTGAGGCGCGCTCGATGGTGTCGATATCCGCTACGGCAACCAGCTCTATCTCTTTCGAGTCGGATTTGCGAATCTTGACCGTGGATTCGTCTTCGGATTGGATTGTCCCGATCAAGAATCCTTTTTTGCGATCTTTGTAATAGATGGTGTCGTATTTGTTGACGCGTTCGATTTCATCGGCAACCGCAGCGTACTTTTCTTTTTCGGTCAGATAGATCGAGTCGGGGAATTCGATGCGCTGAAGCCCGCGATTGGAGGGGATCGCGGTTACGCCGAGGTTGTAAATCTTGCTGAATTCGCTGGCCTCGGTCATAGCCGTACCGGTCATGCCCGATATTTTTTTGTAAAGCTTGAAGAAGTTTTGGAGCGTGATGGTCGCTAGGGTCTGTGTCTCTTCTTTAATACGTACCCCTTCCTTTGCTTCGACGGCTTGGTGCAATCCGTCGCTCCATTGCCGGCCGTCCATCAAGCGTCCCGTGAACTCATCGACGATGATGATGGAGCCCTCTTTCACGACGTAGTTTACATCGCGTTTGTAGAGATGATGCGCCTTGAGAGCATTGTCCAGCAAGTGTGGCCACTCCATGTTTCCTACCGTATAGAAACTCTCGACCCCGGCCAACTTTTCTGCATCTCGAATCCCTGCGTCTGTTAAATTGACGGTGTGGTCTTTTTCGTTGACGACGAAGTGCTCTTCTTTCTTCAGGGCGCGGGCGACCCGGTCGGCTTCGGTGTATTTTGCCAAGTCGCGCGCGGCCGAACCCGAAATGATCAACGGTGTTCGGGCTTCATCGATCAAAATATTGTCCACTTCGTCGATCACGGCGTAATGCAGTGGACCTTGCACTTGTTGCATGTGTGCAGGGAACCGGTTATCGCCTCGGCTCGCCATTCGCATGTTGTCTCGCAAATAGTCGAAGCCCAATTCGTTGTTGGTGGCATAGGTGATATCGCAGGCGTATGACTTTTGACGTTCGTCATTTTCCATGCCGCTTTGGATGTTTCCGACGGTGAGCCCGAGGCCCATATACAACGGAGCCATCCACTCCATGTCGCGTCGAGCCAAATAGTCGTTCACCGTAACGACGTGGACGCCGCGTCCCTCTAGAGCGTTGAGGTACGCAGGCAACGTCGCCACCAGGGTCTTGCCTTCCCCCGTGATCATTTCCGCTATGTTGCCGCCGTTGAGCACCATGCCACCGATCAACTGCACATCGTAGTGACGCATTTTCATGAAGCGTCGGCCGGCCTCGCGGCAAACGGCAAACGATTCGACCAGAACGTCCTCGATCGTTTCCCCGTCGCTCAAACGTTTCTTAAATTTTTCCGTTTGCTCTCGCAGTTCGCCGTCGCTCATGGCGAT
>JANODW010000867.1:0-5747 GCA_031412875.1 Pirellula sp.
CCGATCAGCATCAACGGCATCGAAAAACTGGAACTCGAAAAGCTTTTGCCGTTGCTCCATAGCTCGCAGACCAAGATTGAGCGTCAAGCGTTCAATGAACTCGTCCGTCGAGAAATCCCTCAATCGATTGTGGAATTGGCGATCGTCATGGCGCAGGGAGAAACAGAAGAAAGATTAAGAGCCATGGAGGCCATCGCGAGAGCCCCTCAGAACAATCCCATCCCATGGCTGGCGTGGATGGCGGAAAACGCGGACCGGGACGTGCGACGTCGCGCGATCGCATTGCTGGGATCGATGACCGACCCCGAAGCCATGCACAAACTCCGCGCCCTGCAATCTCGTGAACCCGACAGCGCCCTTGTCGATCAAATCAATCAAGTTCTGTTAGCCTCCGGAACCGCCTCCAGAAGCGTTCGATGAAGGATTAAGACCAAATGCACATCCCATTTCCAAACTGGCAACGCAAGTCGACCGCAAAGTGCCTACTGATTGGAGTGCCTCTTTTCGTCATGGGCCAATGCTTCGCAGAGGACCCCTCAGGGGGCAAGGGAAAAAAGGGAGCATCGGTACCGGCTTATGTCTCGACGCACTTCGACAAAGCCAAGGTGCGGCTGGTACACGGTGCCAAGGCAGTGGTGCGATCCGGGCCATCGGACAAATACTACACGACCTCCTCGCTTCAAAAAGGGGCGGCCGTCGATGTCTATATGGAAACTTCCGACGGGTGGTCCGCCATCCGTCCACCGGCAGGCAGTCACAATTGGATTCCAGCCAATGTTGCCTACCTTTTGCCCGGTGGGAAGTCGGCCGAAATCACCACAGACAAATCGCCTGCTTGGGTTGGTAGTGAATCTTCCGACATGTCCGAGTTGATGTGGCAAATGGAATTGGTGAAGTCACAACAAGTTCAAGTGCTTGGCGAAGAAGTGCAATTGACCGAAGAGGGCAAGAAGCAACTTTGGTATCGGATTGCCCCACCGCCCGGCGAATTCCGTTGGGTGAAAACGTCGCAACTTTCCGATTCCCTGCCTGCGTCTGCCACAGGGACTGGCGTTCAATTGGCAAACTATGTCGAGGACAACCCCGCGAGCGTCCCAACCGAGAACAACAATGGTGAATCGGGTCGCGTGGTTTGGTCCGACGAAAAGAAAGCGGTGGAGGAAGTCGAGGCGCAGATCCGGCGTGAGCAAGCCGAGGCTCAAGGAACCGTGGACGGGGATGCCGCACCGATCACCTCAACCCGCATTCGGCCCATCGCCCAATCCCCATCCCAACACCCCAAGCGAGCCAAGCGTTCCAACGTGTCGGCAGAGCACCAGTTGGACGGCGATCGGCAATGGGAAGCGATGCAATCTGCCGATCCCAAATTGAGGATCAAGCCGATGAAAAGTTTGTTAGGGTTGATAGGGTTTAGCATTATCGAAACGGAGCGCGCTCCGGTATCGACGCAAATCTCGCAGCAATACCATACCAACGCCGGTGCAGGAAACTTGGGCCACATCGGCCCTATTGGAAACAGTCGACTCGATCGTTTGCCTCGTCCGGGCAATCGCCCGTCGATGATGTCCCCCGCGGACGGTTCCGAGACGCTCAGCTTTCCCATGGGCTCATCGGGCATGGACCCGATCGGTTGGAACGGTGCGCCCGGCATGTCCGGATCGGCAACCCCACAGACGGCCGCGTCGACTATGCATTCAGGAGAATCCACTTTTTCGAAATGGATCAACTCTCGGGAACCGGTATTTGGTTCTCCGAATGCCGGTTCTCAGTCGACGCTTGCCGCGCAAGACTCCTACGCAAGGTTGAATGCGCCCCAAGGGCAGAGTGTTCCAAACGAATTGGAACCAAGCGCGTGGCATGGATTGAGCAACTCCCAACGCAGCCTGAATGCTCCGTCCTCGGGTGAATCGCTAGGTTCCCAATACCTCGACAGCGGCCGCGCGGGCGATAGACGCGATGGTGGCGATGGAGCGTATGAAATCGACGAATTCCGAACCCCCGAAATCCAATCCGCTCTGGTCCATCTGACACGCGAGGTCGCCGGTCCAACGGAACAATGGAATTTCACCGCGCTCAAAAGTCAGGCGGCATCGTGGATAGAAAACGGGGAATCGATATTGGTGCGGGGTGAAGCCAGACTATTGATGGAGCGAATCGAACGCTTTGAATCGCTCCGCCAACGCGCTCTTGGGTTCGCTCAGCAAACATCGATGCTGGCTCAGCAAGCCATCGGCAACTCGGCATCCAACGCCATCCGACAAGCCAGCAGCCTGGCCCCTGCAGCAGGCTTTCCTGCTTTCTCAAATGGGACCGGCAGCGACGTCACCCGAGCGGTCGCAAATAGCACCGCGAACCAAGGAGATGCCTCTGGGTGGCTCGTTCAAGTCCATACTACGACCAAGGGGCAACCGGAGTTCGCATTGACCGACGACGCAGGCAAGGTCATCGCTTATGTGCAGTCGTACCCGTCGGTCAATCTGCGAAGCTACCTGCAACAACCCGTGACCGTTTATGGAGTGCGCGGTTACATTCCCAATCTGGCGGCCAAACAAATCCTGGCGGAACGCGTCGTTCGGATGCGATGAATTCGCCGAGGCGGCCTGCAGACAACGTTGCAAGCTGACATTTCAGGCTGCTGGCAGTGCGGCCTAGGTAAGACGTAGGGCGGTACGAAAATCTTTTGAAGTTTTCGTGAGAGTGCGTCGATACGACTCGCTCGCACGAAGGCGAACGATATGGGAGGTCCATGTCGACTACTACGGATGGCGGTTTCTCACTTTTGGGGAGGTCGCGACCTATGTCTATCGAGTTCTTGAATACAGTGATTGGTTGTTTGTTCTTTGGAGTATGGCTAATTGTCGGCCATATCATGACGGTGGATTATTTTTAGTAGCTGATTGACGGTCGTAACGACTAGGAATCTACTTAGCTGTTCCGTTCCTGAACAAGCACAATCAATCGCTTAACTGATCTCCCATCGATGGCTACCGCGACACGTTTGCCCAAAATCAAGTTCTGTGGCTTGACTAGGTCGGAGGACGTGAGGGCGGCCATCGCCCATGGGGCAGATGCCATTGGCTTGAATTTTTATCCTCCAAGCCCTCGCTACGTCACACCCGAGACCGCGAGGGGGCTCGCGGAAATAGGAGCCCAACGCGATGCAATGGGCAGCCCTCTCCTGCGCGTAGGGGTTTTTGTAAACGCGTCGCCATTCGAAGTGGACCAGGTTCTTTCGGTCTGCCCGCTTGACTGCATTCAGCTTCACGGGGATGAAACGCCCGATTGGCTAACGGAATCGAGGGCGTTTCCATCGATGCAATCCATCGCGTTTATCAAAGCGTTGCCATGGCGAGATTGCGAGGAAGATCG
The DNA here is from genome assembly GCA_031412875.1 of Pirellula sp. GTDB lineage: Bacteria > Planctomycetota > Planctomycetia > Pirellulales > Pirellulaceae > JBKCUI01. The sequence goes on from JANODW010000867.1 coordinate 3,370, forward strand.
CGAACGAGTGATCTCCTGGACGTCCATGGCAGACGATCGATTTCTCGGTTTCTTGGTCGACGTCTACGATCCCATCCAACGGGGTGGAACTGGCAAGACAGCCCGATGGGATTTGCTTGTCCCACGCCCTCAAGAATTTCAATCGCTGCCGGTCCTCTTGGCGGGCGGCTTGACGACAGAAAATATTGGCCAAGCAATCGCGATCGCGAAACCGGATGGCGTGGATGTTGCGTCCGGAATCGAGATCCGTCCGGGAGTCAAAGACCCTCTGAAAATGCGAGCAATTGGCGATATTGCAAGGCAATTGCTCGCGGGATGAGCCCTAGAGATCTTACCGCGACCATGCGGATGTGCATTTCTGGGAATCCTTGGTAAACTTACGGCGTTGAAAAATGGGTCTTCGCCAAAAACGGAATGGCATGATTCCTTGCACATCGCGTTTTGTACCTTTAGAACAATTTGAATCGGTTTGCTCATGAGTTTGGACCAATACAGTTTCTGCCCTTGTGGCAACGGAAAGAAGATCAAGTTCTGCAAGTGCAATGAGCATTTTCCGGAGATGCAAATCATCCACCGCATGATCGTCGGCGAGCAAAATGTGGCCGCCTTGGATCGAATCAATGCCAACCTGAAAACGCTACCTTCTGAGCCCTGGCTATTGGCCATGAAATCAGAATTGCTTCTGCAATTAGGAGAACTCGAATCGCTGGAGGAGACGTCCGCCAAGTTCATTCGGCTTCAACCGGACAACCCATTGGCCAAACTGTACCGATCGCTCGTGGCAGTCGTTCGAGGCAATACCGAGGAGGGCGCGACGCTCTTGCTGCAGGCCATTTCCGATGCGACCGAAGCGTTGCCGCCCATGACCGCCACGGTAGCGATGAATTTGATGGAATCGATGGGGCAACGGGGCATGATTTTGCCAGCCCTGCTGCATTGCGAAATGCTGCTCGACATGGGGGGCGATATGGTTCGAGTCGCTTCGGGCGCCTATGAATCTCTGATCTCCCAAAACAATGCGAACACCCTCTCGCGGGAATCGCTTCCCTCGTGCAACGATTTCGAGGACGAGCCTTACGCCGAACGCCTTGCAGAAGCCAACGCTTTGGTAACCTCCTACCGGATTTCCACTGCCAAGACCAAACTGGAATCGATGCAACGTGAGTTCGGTGCTCAAGCGCCCATCCTGCAGGTGCTACTGTATTGCCAACTGATGTTGACCGATGTCGAGTCCGCGGGAATCACCTGTCGCAAACTAGCCGAACTCGCCTCACTCTCCGAAGCGCAACGGATCTATTATCAAGCCCTCGGTTATGATTTGGCTCCTAGAGCCAATGGCGTGGCGGTCAACGAAGAGCTCTGCCAGTATGTGATCGAAGACCCAGAATTCGAGCAAAAGCTTCTCGATAACAAAAGTCTATTGCCGATCGCTGTCGATCAATTAAAAGGCTTGTTGGATGCACTTTTGAACGAAGAGGTACCACCGAAACTTGCTTTCGTCTGTGCAGAGCCAGTCCTCCAAGAACAGTTTGCTGAATTGGAAGCGTCCCGAAGCGGGAGCTGGATGGCGTACTACGGCAAGCAGACGGACAAGCCCGCGAGATTGATTTCTCTGGAGCCCCCGATCGGTGCGCGACGAATGATGCTCGAGCGAATCAAGAAAGAACTAGGGATCGGCTCGCTCAATCGGGAACTCATCGAGAAATTGCCGTCGTCGTATTTGTCTCAAGTGACCGCGTCGATCATGCTGCGCAAGGAGATTCCGCTCGAACGCCGTTCTGCTTTGACCGACGCTACATCGCAATTGGTGATCGACAATTTCCTGGATTATCCACTGGAATGCCTCTCGGGCAAGTCACCCCGCGAAGCTGCCGGGGACGAAGCGCTCAAGATTAAACTGGCGGGGCTCCTATTGCACTGGCAAGGTTCGGGTTCTTCTCCATTGACCGACAAGCAGTTCAAGGATCTGCATCACCAATTGCACGTTAAAGCTCCCAAGATTTCGTCCAAGGAAGACGTCTTTGACTTGGTAGGCGGTGCCAGTTATTTCTGGACGGACTTGAGCGACATCGATGCGAACAGCCTGATCCAATTGATGCAGTCTGCCATGTCGCGAGGCGTAACCTCTATCTTCGAGAACTTGGTCCAATGCAGCCAACAAATGCAATGGCCCGACGAGTTCAAGCTTTCGGCCAAGTACACTCAGCTCAACCTTCAGACGCGATCCACCACCGACCCCAACGAGGCAGAGTCGTTGCTCAGGCAGATCGTCGAAATTGGCAAAGAACTGAACGTTCCGATCGGAAATGCCGTCCTAGAACGGGTCGAAGTCCTCAATATGCTCGGCCGCAGTGGAGAAGCTAGGCAGTTCCTAGAAC
>JANODW010000868.1:0-4807 GCA_031412875.1 Pirellula sp.
CCAATCCACTTTAATAGCCCGAAAATAAACCTTCGTTACATTGCGATAGGTGACGCGCAGGCTGGGCATGGGAGCGTTCCAAACTCGCTCGGTGATCACGTTGATACTTTTCGATTCGATTTCAGCGATGGTGTTGAAACAAAGTTTGCCACCAACACTTTGAGGGAATGCATTTTTGCCTTGAGTTGCCACCTCTTTCGCTTCGACCCGTAAGTTTTCTCCGATCAACACTTCTGCCCACCGATGGCGAGCCGTGGCGGAGAGTTCGTGCTGGGCATTGCTTTGTGCAAACGCGCTGAGCGCTGCTTTATAACGGCTTGCTTTTTCTTCGCCGACGGCATGCGCATAGGCGAATTGCAATCGGCCCAAGTCCGCATCGAGGAAAGCGCTCCGGTCGGCGTCCTCGCGATGGAGGGTCATGAGTCGCTGGTAAAGGAGGATTGCTTTGAGTTTGGGCGAGTCGGCGTCAGTCGTGACCGGCTTCCACGCCATAAAATCGGATGCGGGACTTAGCGCCGGGCCGGACGCAACGATTTCAAAAGCGTCTTCAGCTTTCGCGCCCGCCTGCTCCCCGGTTGAGTAAAATTGGATCGCAGCGAATGCGATGAAATCGAACAGGGTGGGTCGGTAGCTATCGGGCACAGACCCTTTGGGCAATAAGACGTCATAGGATCCGATCGGGATGGCTCGCAGCAACGCATCGTCGGACAACGCTTGGGAGTAGTTCGCATCGATTTCGGAGAATAGGCGTGTCAAATCCCATGTCGTGAAGTCGTTGCTTGGCGAAGCGGCCGTTGCCGTGCGTTGGCCAAAGCGCCATCGGTTCTGTTCGAAGTAGCTCCAGTAGAACTGCGCTAGGATAGCCCGCATGACAGGCACCATCTCTTTGGGTGCCTTGGCGACTTCAGCTTGCATACGAACGATATGCTCCTCCGGTTTTTGACCCTCGATTTGGCCTTCGAGCATGACCCGCTTGGCGATCGCTTTGATAGCTTCGGGATAAGCTTTTTCGGCCAAAGCAGCTTCCAAAATCGGACCAATGGCTTCGATGGCCGACTTGGGAAGACCTTTTTGGATGGCGTCGTCTACTTTTTTCCACATGGGCTCACGCGTAGCTGGCTTGGGTTGTTGGGCCAGAGAAAACTCTGGGAGAAGTACCAAAACAATCGGGGCAGAAGCGAGAAAGACTGCAATGGAAAGGATCGCGCGACGTGAGAAAAGGGTTATCCGATGCATTATTCACCATTCAAACGAGACGAGTAGTCGGTTCCAAATTGTCCGGCACGCATATCTTACCAAATCGCCGACGACTGGCTCGACGCAAGGCGCGCGCGGGGTTGTGATGGTTTAGACGACGCGGAATGAATCCCGTTCCAAAAAATCATTTTTGCGTTGGCAAGAATCGGCAACCTGGCTGAAGCATGATTTGCTTGCAGTTCCATTTTCCAAGATGCGAAAGGGATGAGAGGTTCCATTGCTGTAGGGAGGCAACATGGTGGGATTTGCGAAGAAACGAGTCGAAGCGACCATGAAAAAGATTTCATGCAAAACTCCAGTCGTATCTGCTAAAGTGATGCCGATATCACAGGTTACGAATACAGTTTCGCATTCATTCAATTTTCCCGAAAGCGTTTTTATTGGATGGGTGACTTAGATAAAATTCGATGGGTGTCTTGAGCCATATTTTGAAAACGCAACGTATTTGCATAATCGAATTTTGCGAACAATTTCGGATTTGGGATTCGGTATGACTCGAATACTGATTGTTGAGGACAACCCTCGGATGGCAGAGGCGATTCGGCGGGGATTAGTGGAGCACGATTTTTTAGCGGAGGTCGCGAATGATGGAGCGGAGGGGTGCTCCCTTGCCCTCAAAGGCTGTTTCGACGCAATCGTGCTGGACATCATGTTGCCTGTGCAGGACGGACTTGAAATCTGTCGTTCCATTCGAGAAGGCGGGATCCTAACGCCTATCTTGCTACTGACTGCTCTAGGCGCAACTGTGGACAAAGTGAAAGGTCTCAATTGCGGTGCAGATGACTACTTGACAAAGCCATTTGAATTCGACGAATTGATCGCTCGCCTTCGTGCATTAACGAGACGTGTTCATTCGACGATCGCGAGAAAAATCAGCTATGGAACTCTTGAGCTCGATCTCTATTCTCGAGAGGCGATTCATGGTGACCGCCGACAGTTGTTGTCAAACAAAGAGTTTTCGCTTCTTGAGTTCTTCATAAAAAATGCAGACAAAGAGCTGTCACGATCCGTTCTGTGCGAACGAGTCTGGGACCTGCCGTTTGAGTCCGAGTCCAACGTTGTCGACGTCTATGTCAAGACATTGAGAAAGAAGATTGAGACCCTTCGACTTCCACCTCTCATCCATACGCTGCGTGGAATCGGCTATGTGTTCGGAATGCAATTGGAAAGGAAACCTAATGCGGGTTAAGCCTTTGCAAGCCGTTCACAAGCAATGGGTGTGTCTGTCGCTTCGTATGCGGCTTGCACTTCTTGTATCGGCGATGTCCACGGCGATCCAGATAACTCTCAGTGTCGTTCGGCACTTCTTTTTGGAGCGTTCGTTGCGTGCGGTTGCCAACGAAAGCGATGCAATTCTGAATGAACGAATTTGGCTATTGATTGTGACGACGCCATTGGGATTGATCGCAGCAGGTTTTGTAGGCTGGATCATTGCAGGAAAGGCCGTTGAGCCACTGCTACAGTTGGGAAACGCAGCTAAGGAAATCGGCCCAACTACTTTGACCACCGGTTTCGATCTACCTCTGGTAAGTTCGGAAACACTGGAATTGCAGTCCCAGCTCAATCTGGCTTTACTCAGGATCGACGAAGCCTATGAGCGACAGTATCGATTCATATCTAGTGTTTCCCATGAACTGCGAACTCCGATCGCAACCTTGTTAACGGAATCTCAGACCTTGGGTGATCTAAACGGATCAACAAAGGAAATTCAGAGTTTTGTCGAGTCGTGTCAAAACGAAATGCGTCGTCTCGGTCGCCTTGTAGAAAGCTTTCTGACGTTGAGTCGTCTCCATGATGGGCAGCCTCGTTTGCTTCAAAGTCGATGTTCGGTCAACGACTTCGTTTTGGAATCGATTGCGAACAATCGGAAATTGGCGGCCGTGCGAAACATACGAATCATTCCGCACTTGGTAGAAATCGCTGATGGAACAGTTGCGGAAGTAATCGGAGACCCGGAACTGTTGTGCTCCATGTTGGAAAACATTATTCGCAATGCGATTCGCTTTTCCCCTCTCGGCTCAGCCATTCAGATTAATGTCATGGAAGCAGGAACAACATTGACGATCTCTGTCATCGACGACGGCCCAGGAATTCCGGAGGAGTTGATGACCACGATCTTCGAGCGATACTCATTTTCATCTATTCCCAGAGATGTTCCCTCAGGGATGGGAATTGGATTGTCGATCGCCCAGGGCGTGGCGGAATTACATGGAGGTAGCATTAGGGTAAAAAACCGAACGACGGCGGGCTGCGACTTCTCTATTTCCCTCCCGCGTCACTTTCCTTCTGACAAAAACAGCTAAAGAAATAAATCAACCAACATGACGACGATTTCAGTAAGTTCATTTGTATTCGAGAACGGGCAACAGGTCTGATTTATGGGGTTAATCAAACTCGCGCTCGGAAATGTCTATGGAGTCATTGTCTTCGCACTCTTCATCGCAATTCTGGGAGGGGTGTCGCTCGTATCGATCCCGGTAGATATTCTACCGCAATTCAAAACTCCCGCCGTGCAGGTCCTGACCTACTTCAATGGAATGCCAGCACGTTCCATCGAAAGGACGATTACGGATCGTGTTGAACGTTGGGTCAATCAAGCTCCGGGTGTGGCAAGTGTCGAATCGCGGTCTGTTTCCGGAGTGAGCGTTGTTAAGCTCTATTTTCAAGATGACATCGATCCAAGTACAGCGCTAACTCAAACGAGCTCACTGACTGGGGCTGCAATGCCCTACCTACCGACAAATACGTTGCCTCCAGTCTCTCTTCCGTTTGATCCAACAGGAACCATTCCACTGGGTGTTCTTACCGTCAGTAATCCAAACATGTCCGAACAAGCCGTGAAGGACTTGGCTCGCGTTGAGGTTAGGAATCGATTGGGTGGAGTACGAGGATGTGTCGCTCCCGTGGTTGTTGGAGGTAAAGATCGACGTATCATGGTCTATCTAGATCATCAAAAGCTGGAAGCAAGGGAACTTTCTCCCGTCGATGTGGTTAGGGCGTTGGACCAAGGCAATTTAATGGTTTCGCCGGGCACTGCTTACATCGGTGACAATCAGATCGCCTTAGACACCAATGCAATGTCGCGGACCATTGAGGAAATCGGCGATATCCCAATCGTTTTCGACTCCGAACGACAAATCCTACTACGGGATGTTTCCACGACGCTCGACGACGCAGTCATTCAAAAGTCTCGCGTGCGGGTCAACGGTAGGCAACAGGTGTTCGTTCCGATCTATCGACAACAGGGAGCGAGCAGTCTCGTTGTTGCAGACGGGGTCAAGCGAGCCATTCCTGAAATGGAAGCCGAGCTGCCCGAGGGAAGCAAACTGGATTTCGTTATCGACCAGACGGAATATGTTCGCATTGCAATTGAAAGCCTAATTCACGAAGGGATCATCGGTGCGATCCTGGTCTCGATCATGATTCTAGTATTCCTAGGCGACTGGCGAATGACTGTCATTGCAACTCTCGCGTTGCCTTTGTCAATTCTCGGAGCGATTATTGGACTTTCTGTTTCAGGCAACACGATCAACGTGATGACGCTCGGCGG
>JANODW010000869.1:0-2024 GCA_031412875.1 Pirellula sp.
GATAGATTGCGGGATCGAGGTTTCATCCCACCGTGCTTTTTGCGAACAAAGCCAACAGCAAACGGACGCGTTCCACTTTTGGAAGAGATAGTTGCGTCGAATGTCGTGGGCTTTGACGTCAAGGGATTTGATACGTCCGTCAAGCAACTGGGGCACCCGGGAGCAGATGGTGTTTGGGGAAATAATGATACAGTTTCGCAAGCGGGATGGGCTGGTACGGATGACCTTTCGTTGTCTCCATCGGATCCTGGCTATACAACGCAGCTAAGCCGTATTAACACCACTTATCCGGAAACTCCAAACACTAATGAACAACAATCGGGTTACGGGGCCTATGTAGATGTTGGATGGGGTAGCAAAGTCATTAATTCAACAATTAAACAAGTTGCCGGTCCAGCCATTAGATTATCTACGGCAGGTGCTTTGCCGGGAGTATCCAAGTACTTTGCATCAAGCTTAAGCTTACTTGATCTAAACATGGATATTGATGGAAGAGGAAACGCACGTGGACTAATTCGCGCAACAACGCTTTATGAATCAGGTTCGTATACTGATCCCAATCTCCATCAGTCTTATCAACCTGCGTTTGACACCTTCACGAATGCTTATGAATTTGACGGCGAGGCCTTATTGAGATCGGCACAAGGATTGATCTGGCAGGGTGGGCTACGAAGATTCGACTTTGTAGTTCCTCAGGGGCTTCCTGATGTGGGTTCTGATGGCGTCGGAGACGACGCAACCGAGCGTGACGCGTCACCACAAATTCCGTTCAAACTACCCTCGATCCAGGCGACTATTCGTGTGCAGGACTTCAAGGCAAGCGCCCTTCAACAAATCTCAGTCATCCATGATTTAACAAACTAAATTTCCGCATGCGAGGACACGATCTCGAAAAGGAAACGAGCCCACCGATTCCGTACAAAATGCCATCCATCCAAGCGACCATTCGCGTCCAAGACTACACGGCTGGGAATCTGCAGCAGATTTCGATCGTGCATGATTTGACCAGCAAGTAGAGACGCATTGGGCAATGAGAGCGACAGTGCGAACAGTGTAGGGGTGTTTGTGTTTTGGGTTGCTTGTTGGTTTTTAGGCGAGCGGCGGGAGCATCACTACCGATAGGATGGGACCTTTGTCCCGTCCGTTTATCAGTTCGGGACGATGGTCCCAAACTACGGCAGGTGCGACCTACTTTACGAAGCCCCACTTTTGGGGCTTCTTCTTGCAAATGTTCTTAATGTGTTGCTTTGCGTGCAAGGGTTGGGATAATGCTCGTTTGTGCAAACACGAGCGCGTGTTTGTCGACTGCATTCTCTCGATTGTTAGGAGCTGACGTATGTTGCGACACCAATTGGCTTTGACTTTGACTCTTTGCGCGGCATTGCCGAGCGTCTCGCTGCAAGCAGATAGCGGGTTGAAAGAGGGAACCCCGGACATCAAGCATGCCGGACCGTTGGCTTTTGCTCCGCATGGTGTCCTTTTGGTTGGGGACACGGTCAGCTCCGCTGTTTATGCATTCGATACAGGCGACGACAAAGCGGTGTCGGGGGAAAAAGCGGTAAACATCGAAGGGGTGAACCAAAAGATTGCGGCGATGATGGGCGCCGATGTTGCAGAGACGGTCATCAATGACCTTGCCGTCAACCCGCTGAGCGGAAATTTGTATCTCTCGGTGGCGCGAGGCCGCGGCCCGGACGCCACGCCTGTTATTTTCAAAGCGGATTCCAAAGGGGCCCTTTCCGAGTTGAGCTTGAAGAAGATCAAGTTTAGCAAAGCGACCATCGCGAACGCACCCGAATCCAAAGAAGGCCCTCGCAACCCGAGAATGATTGCCATTACAGACATGCAGTACCGCGACGGTCAAGTCATCGTTGCGGGACTTTCCAACGAGGAGTTTGCGTCGAAGCTTCGAATGCTCAAATACCCGTTTGATGGAACCGGCAAATCGACGAGTGTCGAGATGTACCACGGCGCTCACGGCAAGATGGAGACCGCCTCCCCGGTTCGAACCTTTACTACCTACG
>JANODW010000870.1:0-3037 GCA_031412875.1 Pirellula sp.
TTTTTAGGCACCAAGCAGCATACACTTACCGACAGCGGAACTGGCTATACAAGTAAACACCGGCAGGATCTGATGCAATCTTCCGACATGAATTTCCGTCCGGTAGATTTAGAGTTTGCACCTGATGGGTCACTCTATGTAGCCGACTGGCACAATGTATTGATTGGGCACATGCAGCACAATGCAAGGGATCCGCTAAGAGATCATTCGCATGGACGCATCTACCGCATCGCTCGCGAGAGTCAAACTATCACTCCATTGGGCTCGATTGCTCAAGCTACCGCCAATCTCGATTGGCTAACCCATGCTAACACTTGGCAACGCAACATAGCCGCTCAGTCCGTACTCGAAGCCGCTGCTTCAGAAGACAAACAATCAGCCATTTCGACCCTTCGAGAAATCTGCACCGGCCGAAACGCATCCACCGGTGCCATCGCTACCGCATCGTCTTTGCTTTTCGCGCTCGAAGCGATCGACGACTCGACGCTCGCATCGCTCTTCAAACACCCGAGCAGCGAATTGCGTTCGATGCTGTGGAAAGCGATGCGACAATCGAATCGTGCGTGCACGTCCAATTGGCTCGACCAAGCGATCGCATCGTTAGCCGAGCCCAAGACTCCCATCGATGAAAAACAGTCGGCCGCTTGGTTTATCTCCGCGGCACTCGCCAACCAAACGCCTGCTGCATGCTCAGTGCACCTGGCGCGCATCCATAAAGCAGCAGCCGATACGCTCCTTGCTTCCAACGAAAACCCTCATCTTTGGATGGCGATCGCTGCAGCCTGCCGAGACGATTTGTTCGGCCTCTTGGACCACTACCGCTCCGCCGCACTAAATGCTCCGCACATCGAACTACCCGAAACCGCTCGAGCAAGCCTTGTTCGATTGGCCACGCGAGCGGCCCAACTCCCCCCGCCCCCTCGCGAACCACAAGCCCCCGTCGATTTGCAACAATACGCCGACGCCATCGCGCTCGGATTCACCGCGAATCGATCCGCTTCCATCCAAGCAATCGACTTCGCAGTCCTCGAGGGGCTCTGCCGCTCGGGCAAACTAAGCCTGCAACGCAGCAGCCCGATTGAAAATCGCCCCGCACCCGATAACTCTGCTCCCAATAACCCTGTGGAAAAACTTGCGATCCAGTTCGCGTCCGCGAGCCAAGCGCCGAGACTACAACTCGCGGCTATTGCGATCCTCGCATCCAGCCGCTCTGAAACATCGAAGGTCGTGGCCATGCAAGCGCTCGAGAGCCCTGACGCGTCATTGGTCAAATGCGCCATCGCCACTTGCTCGGCGCAGGACACCCCAGAGTTTTCACGTTGGTTGGTCGATCGGTTCCCCTCGGCGCTGCCCGGAATTCGGCAAGACATCTTCAATGCAATTCGAAGCAATCCAAAAAGATTGTCCCTTTTGATCGACCATCTAGAATCGGGAAAGATGTCCGTAAAAATGTTCAACGCTTCTCAAATCCAATCGTTGGTCGCAGTGCAGGAGAGCAGCGTTGCTCCAAGACTCGCCAAAGTGCTTGCCGCAGCCATCCAGCCCGACCGCCAGCGAGTCGTCGACGAATACACCACGCGAATGCGATCGGCAAATGTCGAACAGAATCGCGTTCGAGGCAAAGCGATCTTCGCAAAGCACTGCGCTGCTTGCCATCGACTGGACGGAATGGGCACGCAAGTAGGACCGGACATCTCGGACTCGCGAGAACAGTCGTTTGAAAAATTGCTCGTCTCGGTGCTGGACCCGAATCGTTCCATCGATGCAAATTACTTCCGCTATTTGGTGCGCACCGAACAAGGGACCGTGGTGGAAGGATTGCTCAAGGATGCGAATTCGCAAACGATTAGTTTGCTGAGTCAAAATGGAACCCTTACCACGCTTCAACGCAGCGAAATTGAGGAGCTCAAGAGTTCTGGTACATCGCTCATGCCCGAAGGGATCGAATCGCAGATTGCACCGGCGGAGATGGCGGAGTTGCTTTGGTACATTAAAAACTGGCGCTACGCCGCGGACAACGTTCCGGCCAATGCAATGCTCAAGTAGGTCGGTCTGTTTCTGAGTGGATTGCAACCGACAGGAGACGGGTCAAGTAGGCGAACGCCATCGGATAGATTTCCGGTTCTTTGCTCGCTCGTGGGCCAGCGATGTTCAGTGTTCGTATGCGGTTTGCGGCGATCCATTCGCGAACACGCTCGATGCGGCCCGGATGGGTCATCCGCACTTGCATGCATGGCTTCTTGAGACTTCGAGCGTATTGGCTGGTCCGAAGCGAGCCTCCTTCAAGGATCGATCGGTACAGCACCAGAGTGCCATCGGAATCCAAAACGTTGCGTTTGGTTCGCTCGGAATATTTTGGGGACGGATGCTCGCGAAGCTGATAGTGTTTCCCGATGGGTCCGTCTTCTGCGATCCGTCCCAGCGGGCACCAGCCCCCGTGCGGGATTTGCAATTCGATAGCCGCATCCAATGCCGCTCGATCAACGCCCGTTTGCCCTCCCGAAACGATCCGTTCTAAAGGCTGAGACCCACCAGGAAACGCAAGGGATTGAGGGACGATTGGAGCGGTCATGCTGGTTTGGCTGATGGTTCGTTTAAAACGATCTGTGGAACTGGCAGCGATTATCTAATTCTCAATGCCGGAATGCAAGTTGCGTTCTATCTTTGTTCAATTCGTCTCAAGACCTAGCGTCGTGCTCACCCGAAGAAGAGCAAAGCCCCCACGCGGAGCAAGGTACAGTTGCCCATGCAGCTTTATCCGTCCACTCCGATTCCATTCAACCAAAAGAACGCGAGCATTCGAGCGTGAACCACATCGCATCCAAACCGTTCGTCAGCAAACGCATGCTGGCGTTTTGCTTGCCGGCCGCCGTTGTTTCGATTGCGATGGGGATGTCTGCTCCGCCCACCGGCAAAGGGGACCCGCGTGACAAGCAATGGAAATTGGCAATTGACCCGCATAAAGTACTGGGCGTACAAAGTTGCGAAAAATGCCATGCTGCTGAAATACAGACTTGGAAACGGACTCCGCACAGCG
>JANODW010000871.1:0-6853 GCA_031412875.1 Pirellula sp.
GCACTTTTTGCTGGCTTGCCAAGTTGCGGCGGATCGCTTTGAGCTTATCGAACAGCGCGGTGTCGGCGTGTTCGAGAGCTTCGCTCACCGTGGCGACCTGCTTGCGTTCTTTCGTCTTGGTCGCGGTCGCCGTTCGTATCAATCGCGGAACTGCATCTCCGTGCAGAATCGGCTTAGAATTTGCATTCAATTTGAGAATTGGATACTCGGTTCCCTCTAAATCCAATACGCCTTGCCCGATCAATTGGAAGATCCAATCTCGCAATTGTGCTTTGGGAATATCTTTCAGAAGTCCATACGTGCTCAGTTTGTCATGCCCCCTTTGCAGGACGATCTGCGTTTTGGCTCCGAGCAGAATCTCAACGACATAGTTCACGCCAAACCGTTCTTGAACACGATACACGCAGGACAGAATCTTCTGCGCAATCACCTTGGCATCGGGAACATCGTCGGTATCGCCCAAACAGATGTCGCAGGCGCCGCACGAATCGCTCGGATACGCTTGCCCGAAGTACTCCACCAACGCCTTGTGGCGGCAAACAGGGGTTCTGCAGTAGCGCGACATCTCCTCGATCTGATTGCGAGAGGCGATGATGATTTCCTCCCGTGCACCCGCTTCGATGAGGCTCGCTTCTGTGATTTTTTTAAGCGTGATCGCATCCCCTGCGCTATGAAACAACACGCATTCGGCAGGCAACCCATCGCGACCCGCCCGTCCGGTCTCTTGCTGGTAATGCTCGATCGATTTGGGGATCGACGCGTGCACTACGAACCGAACGTTGGAGCGGTCAATCCCCATCCCAAACGCAACCGTCGCGACCGCGACGTCCACCGCCTCGGTCAGAAATGCTTCTTGAGCCAGTTTGCGCTCTTCGTGCGACATGCCTGCATGATAACCAACCGCTGAAAAACCCTTTCGCTGCAAATAGTCAGTAACGGACTCAACGTCCTTGCGACGCAAACAATACACAATTCCACCGGAGCCTCGATGCCGTTCACACACTTCGCGAATCTGGTCATGAAGATCGAGCTGCGGCAAAACTCGGTACGTTAAATTGGGCCGGTCAAACGAACTGACAAGCACCCGAGGCTCGCGAAGTCCCAATTGTTCAATAATGTCCAACCGCACCTTGGTCGTTGCCGTCGCGGTAAAGCCGTGCATGGCAGCGTTCGGAAACGAGGAGCGAAGACTGATCAGTTGCCGATACTCAGGCCGAAAATCGTGTCCCCATTGCGAGACGCAGTGCGCTTCATCGATCGCGATCGTATGCACCTCGTTGCCCTCGAGGAACCGAACAAAGTCGGGATTGGCGAGTCGCTCAGGTGAGACAAACAACATCCGCACCGTGCCGGAGCGAATGTTCTGCGCTGCGTCGCGTTTTTCCGAAGCCGTTAGAGTGCTGTCGATCCGAATGGCGTTGACGCCGATTTGCTTGAGCGAATCCACTTGGTCTTTCATCAGCGCAATCAAGGGTGACACCACGATCGTCATCCCCCCGCGGTAGATTGCCGGCGCTTGGTAACAAAGCGATTTCCCGCCCCCGGTCGGCATAACCACCAGCGTATCGCGACCTTCCAACACCGAACTGATCGCGGCCCTCTGAGAAGGCCTCAGGCTATCAAAACCCCAAATTTCGCGAAGCAGATCATAGAACCGTGGCGGTATGATACTGTCGCATGGTGTACTGTCTGGTGGTGGAGTGGTTAGGGCTGATGGCATAGTGAGTCTCTCGCGCATGAAAATGCCATTCAGGAATGGTTTGCAAGCTGCGTTAGGAGGATCGATATGGAAAACATCACATGGATTTATATCCTGGCGGGCGGCCAGAGCAGCCGATTTGGGCAAAACAAAGCGATCGTTTCCATCCAGGGTCAGCCGCTGATTGTAAGGCTTGCCAATCAAGTGGCCAAACAAGGATTCAAATTACGAATCGTCGCCCAGAAAGCTTCGGATTATGATTCTATCGCGTTTCCCATCGTCGAGGATGCCCAACCCAACGCGGGACCATTGGCCGGCGTGCTTGCGGCTCTCCACGATTCCGATCGCAACGGATGGGAATGGTGTTTGATCAGCAACTGCGACCTTTTGGATTGGCACGCGGCGTGGTTCCCCCTATTCATTGCCCATTCCGCACGTCATCCAGACCATGACATCATCGTCCTGCAAACCGCCGAAAAAAGCCGGCACGCGGGAGCCGATGGCTGCGGGAGCGAAGAAAAGGAAAAACAAAGGCTGGAATTCAGACCGTTTCCCGGCCTCTACCGGACCCGTTTGTTGCCGGAATTGGAGCAGTTGTGGAACGCGGGCGTGCGATCGATGCGCGACGTCCACCTCCACTTGGCATCGAGGGTCGGGGCTTGCCCTATCGCGTCCGATACATTGCCCAAGTCCTTCAACACCGTTGCGGAACTGGAGGGTTTGCTCGGCATGGCCGACAAATAATTGGAGCTTTCGCCCAATTGCGTTGACTGCAATAGCGGAACGGCGCATGCCGTCCGGTCTGGAACTGTAAAAAATCTCTGCGATCCCAGCCGCGAAACCGGAGGGCTCGCGGCCTGCCGCTACGCAACTTTCGCCACCCAAAAAAGCCTAAATTAGCCCAGCTCATAAAACGGTTGCTCTTGACGATTCCTACCGGTTGGCTTTATTTTATGGGATTCTTGGAAAAGGGCGGAAAACGCCTCAAGTCGGCCTGTTGTTTGCACATCGCGCCGATCCGAGCAAGATGCCGATGTAGCTTCAATTGGTAGAGCACCGCATTCGTAATGCGGGGGTTGCGGGTTCGACTCCCACCATCGGCTTCCATAGAGACACTCGACAGATAATTCATTTGGGGATCGTAGAGCACATGGTTCAATTGGCGACAGTAGACATCCGAGAGATCGTACTTTCCAATCAGACGTTTGGGCCTCAGGACATTGATCGGTTGGTTCGAACCATCGAAGATGACCTGACGCAATGCGCCTTGTTGCGAGATGCGGTTCACGAACTGCAGCAGACGCCCAATCCCTCGCCTGCGACGTTGACTCGGTTGGGCGTATGCATGTATTTGATCGGCAAGTTCGAAGACGCCGAAGCGACGCTCAAGCAAGCCGATGGCGGAGCGTTGGCGCAGTATTACTTGGGGAAGAGCTGTTTTCAGCTTGAAGAATACGAGCGAGCGCTGGGCTACTACGATGCGGCAGAAAAAGCTGGGTACACTCCTGAATGGTGTCAGCTATCGCGCGCCGAAGTCCTGCGTTACACAGGCAGGAAAGACGATGCGCTGAAGCTGCTAGACAACATTTTCGGTGCGGTCGAGCAACACGCCGAGTATCCGTTTCAACGAGCCGCCACGTTGGCTTCGATCGGCGGCAATTTGACGGAAGTGATCGCGCTTTACCAACGCGCATTGCAAGTCAATCCTCGTCATGCAGGCGCTCTTTTCGGACTGGCGCTAGAAAACGATCGCGTCGGAAACGACCAACAAGCCTTTGAGCTATATCAGCGAGGTGCGGGGGTGATCCCGTCGCACATTGGAACGCTGCTCAACTTGGGCATCATGTACGAAGATCGCAACGACTATGCGCGTGCGCAAGCTTGCTATCGCCGCATTTTGGAAACCCAACCAGATCATAAGTTGGCGCTGCTCTATCTCAAGGATGCTGCAGCAGGCGGAAATATTCTTTACGACGAAGACTCGCAGAAGAAGAATGAGCGATTGGCTCAGTTGCTCAATGTCCCCGTGACCGATTTCGAACTTTCCGTTCGCTCCCGCAATTGCTTGCAAAAGATGGGAATCCGGACGCTTGGCGATTTGACACGCGTGTCGGAGCAAACGCTTCTTTCCAGCAAGAATTTCGGAGAAACGTCGCTCGTCGAAATTCGCGAAATGCTCACCGCCCGCGGACTGGGTCTCGGCCAATTCTCCCACGAAAAGCGTGAAGCGGATCCACCGTTGGACGTCAGCGGTATGACCCCGGACCAGCAAATGCTTCTCGACCGTCCAATTTCGGAGTTGAACCTGTCGGTTCGCGCCCGCAAGTGCATGGTCCGACTGCAGCTCAATACGATTGGCGAGCTGATCCGAAAAACAGGTGACGATCTTTTGGAATGCAAGAACTTCGGCGTCACCAGCTTGACCGAAGTCCGCGAAAAACTTGAGATCATGAACCTCAAGCTTCGCGGCGATTAAGACCAACCGTAGTTTGGGACCATCGTCCCGAACGAATAAACGGACGGGACTGATAAACGGACGGGACTGATTGACGGATGGGATTGATTGACGGACGGGACGATGGTCCCATCCTACGGTAATGATCCAGGCATTCCTGGATTTCGCATGAACTTCCCGGCGTTGTCGTGCGTAGCCAACCCAACCCTTTACCCAACCGCTACTGACCACCGGATCGGAAAAGATGCGTTGTTGGACGGTGGGTGCGCGGTATACTCGCGTTTGGCTTGTGCTGGGCAAAGTTCGTCCGGGACAGGATTCGTTCCCTCAAAGATTCAACAGTTGACGTAATATGGCTGAACCAAGTGCAAGCTCAACAGTGATGATAGAAGCTGATGGGTTGTCTAAGTTTTATGGCCCATTTGCAGCGGCCCGAGGCGTGTCGTTCAAAGTGAGCAAAGGCGAGTTGGTCGCTTTCTTGGGTCCCAATGGTGCTGGAAAAAGCACTACCATGAAAATGCTCACCGGCTACTTGGCTCCGAGCGAAGGGGTCGCGAGGATCGCAGGTCATGACATGTTTTCCGACCGGATCGCGGGTTCCATTCGGCTGGGGTATCTGCCAGAGAATGGGCCTCTGTATCCGGACATGACGCCCCACAGTTTGCTCGAGTTTTTTGCCGATGCGCGCGGCATGGCAACCGCTTACAAAAAGACGCGAGTCGAGGCGGTGATCGAGCTATGCGACTTGAAGTCGGTGGTTCACAAAGCGATCAGCAAACTTTCCAAAGGCTTTCGGCAGCGGGTGGGGATGGCGCAGGCATTGCTGCATGAACCCGAGGTACTGATCCTCGATGAACCGACGGCAGGTTTGGACCCGAACCAAATTCGCGAGGTCCGCAATACCATGAAGAAGCTAGGCGAAACAAAAACCATTTTGTTGTCGACGCACATTTTGCAAGAAGTCGAAGCGATGGCGTCACGGGTCATCATGATCAACGAAGGCCGCAAAGTCTTCGAAGGAACCGTCGACGATCTCAAGCAGGTTAAAGGGGACTTGTCCTCCGCGTTCCATAAACTTACCGGCGCCGCGGTTTAGTTCCATCCAGCGAGCGTTGCCAACTCAGGTTGACGACGCGAGATTCAAACATAACCCATCAACGAATTTGTGATTAAGGAATACCGCAAGTGGAGTTAGTTCTCACCGCATTGATTAAGCTGTTAGTGCTCGATCTTGTTTTCTTGGCTGTCATGTTGGCGCTGGTCGTTCTCCTTGCTCGCGGGCGACGCGTCGCCTACGCAGTGCTCAAGCGAAACTTCTACGGCTACTTTGCCAACCCAACGGGCTACGTCTTTTTGTGCTTGTTCGTTTTGCTAACAAGCATGGCAGCCTTCTGGCCCCACGAGTTTTTCAGTTCCAATCTTGGGACGCTAGGCCAGTTGAACAAGTGGTTCACCTACATCATGATGTTCTTTATCCCAGCCATCACGATGAGCATTTGGGCCGAAGAAAAACGCCAAGGGACCGACGAGCTGCTGCTGACGCTGCCTGCGGACGACTTCGACATTGTGGCTGGCAAGTACGTTGCCGCATCGGCCATTTACACCGTGTCCCTTTTGTTTTCGCAACTATCGACGTTCATCGTCTTAGCGCTGCTGACCCAAGGCGAGATCGATACAGGACTCTTCTTCACCAACTATATCGGGTACTGGTTTATCGGTCTGGCGATGATATCCATCGGCATGGTCGCTTCGTTCCTAACAAGCAATTTGACCGTCGGATTTATTTTGGGGGCGCTTTTCAACGCACCTCTGGCGTTCGCGTTCAAGGCGGACACGATTGCCAACCGCACCGTTGCTCGCGAGATCAAGAACTTCAGTATTCAAGAACGCTTCGATGACTTCGGCCGAGGCGTATTGAGCCTCTCGGGAATGTCCTACTTCTTGTTGGTGGCCGTTTTTGGCGTCTATCTTTGCATGGTGTTGATCGGCAAACGGCATTGGAGTGGCGGTCGCGATGGAAATGCCAAACTGGCCCACTTTTTGGCCCGAATCGCTCTGCTCGCAGTCCTGGCGTTTGCCGGCAGCATGCTCTTTCGAAACCGAGACCTGTTGCGACTCGATGCAACCGAGATGAAAGTGAGTTCGCTTTCCCCGGTGACGGTCGAAATGATTCGCAACCTCGGCAAGGATCGGGATATCGTCGTGGACGCTTATATTTCCGATGAAGTGCCCGAGCAGTACGCAAAAATCAAATACCAAATCGTCTCGTTGCTGAAGGAATTCGAGTCCACCGCAAGTTCGTCCGGAGTGTCGATGCAAGTACGCATCTACGATTCGATCGTTCCCTCGAGCGACGAAGAGAAAATGGCCGAGCAACAGTACGGCATTGTGCCTCAAATGATTCGTGTTCGCGAACGCGGAGCGTACTCGGACCAACCGGTACTGCTCGGGGCAGCTTTCCGTAGCGGACTTCAAAAAGTGGTCATCCCATTCTTCGAGCCAGGTGTGCCCGTTGAATACGAATTGGCTCGTTCGTTGACAACCGTCGCCAAACCGACCCGCAAGAAACTGGGGATCCTCAAAACCGATGCAAAATTGATGGGGGGACTAGACATGCGATCGTTCCAATCGCAACCCCAGCAGGCTATCGTCGAGGAACTTGCCAAGCAGTACGAAGTGATCGACATCAACGCGGCTTC
>JANODW010000872.1:0-7181 GCA_031412875.1 Pirellula sp.
CCAAGTTAATTACGTAAAAACACTCTTTTTTTATTTGGACAAAAATCGTTGGAGCCAAGTGGTTTTTTTCATCCCATCCATTTTGGGGTACAATTCTTTGTTCTCTCACCCTCTGCAGGATCCTTTTCATGAGCAAACGCCCTTCCAAACCATCCTTCAAGGACGCTGCCTCTAACAAAGCTGCAAAAACGGCTTCAACACAGCGCAATGCGAAGCAAGGGGAAATCGCAACGAATGAGGGAAATATGGCCAGGCTGGGCAAACTAGTCGGAGTTGCTGTTCTATGCGCCGCTTCATGGCTGATATGCATTTATTGGATCCCGTTGCCCGACGCGGAGGTGGATTCTGCAGAAACGTCCTCCACTGCCGATTCCCTCCTCGCTCCTGCACCTGCAATCGCTCCCATGGCCGTGTCGAAGTTGAGTCTGCCCCGGCAAAGCATCTATGCCGGCAGTGAAAAAGAGAAAAAGCTCCTTCTAAACGACGTCGAAAGCGCGGTCGCAAGCTTCCCAAAAAACGCTGCGTTCCTCCACATTGCAGGTTTGACCTATGCCGAACTGCAACAGTCCGAACGAGCGATCGAACTGCTCCGAACTGCCTTGCAAGCCGATCCAAACAACCAAGACGTTTGCACGGCTTTGGCAGATCTTCTGTTGCAAATAGGGAAACCCGAAGAAGCCGTAGTGATCTTGGAGCAAGCGATAAGCCGATTCCGTGAGTCAGAACCTCTCCTCTCCGCCCTCGGCGAATCCTACAGTCAAGCCGGACTGATCGACAAAGCAGCGGCGACTCTCGAACGCGCCGTCGCCAAGCTTCCTCCACCCTCTGAGACTAATTCGTCCCCATCCCGGCTGCGATTGGCACAAGCCTTCACGCAAGTCGGGCGTTTCGACGAAGCGGAAAAGGCCGCGCGCGATGCAGTTCTGCAGAATCCAAAGGACCTTCCATCCTTTGTCGCTCTGGCTAACGCTTTGATGAGGCAAAACAAACGCGACGAAGCCTCAGAGGTTCGCGCTCGAATGCCAAAAGGGGAACCCAATATCATGGCGGATGACCAAAAATACGAACTCTCCTTTCGAGGTTTCACAAGCCACAACTATGCAATGTTAGGATCTGCATACGCTGCCCTGAATCGCTTGGACACAGCCGAAAAGTTTTTTGTTCGCTCCTTGGAGATCGCCCCCGATTCGCACAAGACAGTACTGCTGCTTGCCGAAATGCTTCGCCGCAACGGTCGTATCGCAGACGCCATGATCGCCTATCAGCGTCTGATCGAAATTCAACCGGAAAATGTTCTGAGCTACCATAATTTAGCCAGTCTCGCCGTTTCTGTTCATGATTTGCCAACCGCAGAAAAAGCCCTTCGTGCCGCCGTTCAAGTCGACACGAGCGGTGCGGCAGACATTCAGTTGGCTCAATTCTTGCTGGCAACAGGAAACGCGAAAAGCGTGGTCACCTATGCCCAAGCCGCCGTAGACAAGCTCGGCACCGTCGACGCGTATTTGGTTTTGATGGACGCTTGTCGAGCCCAAGGGGACAGCGCAGCGTCGTTCAGTGCATACTTGAAAGCAAAGAAACTGGCTCCCGATGACCCGCGTCTAGCAAACTTCACGCCATGACCGCCCTCAAAAAACCCGGTCCCAGCGCACTGCTGCAAATGGCGAAACCCAACAGGAACGTAAGCTTGGTAGCGATAGCGATCTTTTGGTTGCTCACATCCAGTGTTTCTGTTTTCTCGCAATCCCGTTTTGAAGCACGTATCGACGAGGTTTTGCCAGCGGACTGTGGCGTCGACTTTGTGCATTCCGACGGCAGCAGTGGCAAACACTACATGGTCGAAACAGTCCTCGGTTCGTTAGCCATCTTCGACTTCGATAACGACGGTTTGCTCGATCTCTATTTCGTCAACGGCGCTCCTCTATTGGGTACCGAAGTCGCCGTTCCGCCCATCAATCAACTCTATCGAAACAATGGCGATTGGACCTTTACCGACGTAACGCTCGCTGCAGGGGTCGGCGATCGACAGTATGGTATGGGAGTCGTAGTGGGCGACTACGATCAAGACGGCGATATGGATTTGTTTTTAAGCAACTTCGGAACCAACGTGCTCTATGCCAATCAAGGGGACGGTACCTTCCAAGATGTTACCCACTCCAGCGGACTGGTTTCGCCTCAACGCGTTGGGGCTGGAAATTGTTTCTTCGATATGGACAACGACGGCGATCTCGACTTGTTCTGCGCTTCCTACGTCGAATTTGATTACCCGATCAATAAGACGCGTACCATCGCTGGTCACCTATTTCATACCGGCCCAAACGACTACGCTCCCGCACACCACAACCTCTTTCGAAACAATGGAGACGGTCGTTTTGAGGACATCTCTCAATGGGCGGGCATATCGCTATTGCCTTCGCCAGGCATGGGTGTCATCAGCGCCGATTTTGATAGCGATGGGGACTCGGATCTGTTTCTTGCCAATGACCAAAAGCCAAACTTCTTGCTCATCAACGATGGCACCGGCAAATTCGTCGAGGAAGGCCTTCTACGCGGCGTGGCATTGGACCGACTTGGTCGCAGCAATGGAAATATGGGAGTAGACGTTGCCGATTTCGACGGCGACGGCCAACTCGACTTGGTGACCACGACCTACCAAGAAGAGATGCCGGTGCTCTACCAATCTGTCGGAGGGGGACTTTACAACGACCATACCAACCTCGCTCGCATCGACACGACCTTGAATGCGCACGTCAAATGGGGAGTCGGAGGAGTGGATTTTGACAATGACGGGGATCGCGACTTGTTCATCGCTTGTGGCCATTTTTTAGAAAACATTCGATTCATCGATGACCGCACCGACGTCAACGTAACGAACTACTTGCTCGCCAACGATGGCCGAGGGCATTTCTCGAACGTAACCAAAGAAGCAGGCAGCGCGCTTCAAGTGATCGAGAGCAGCCGCGGCGCCGCCTACGATGACTTGGACAATGACGGCGATGTCGACTTGGTCGTTCTCAATGCAAACGCCAAACCGACGATCGGTAAAAACCACTCTCCGAAAACGCACCACGGTTACTCGGTCCGACTGATCGGCGTCCAAGTCAATCGCGATGCGATAGGCGCCCAAATCGTCGCGCACTCCGCAACAGGCGCCTCGCAAATCCAAATCGTGACCTCCGCCCGAGGGTACGAAAGCTCCTACGGCCACCGTATTTACTTTGGGAGCGGGACCGGAACCCTTTCCCATTACGTGGTCACTTGGCCAAATGGCGTTACCGAATCATTTGAATGCCAAGCCTCATCGATGACGCTCATCGAAGGGCAAGGAACCCTGCAAGACAAACGTTCTCAACGCAAACGCTAGAGCAAATCCAGACCAACGCGCAATGGGCCGGCATCGCGCCCCAACCCACCACCCTTGCCATCGTCCAAACCCAAACTCCCAAAACGACTCGAACTCGGGCCTTCATGAACCAACAACAGAACTGGCGAGAACGACTCCTTGCCTCGCATCCTTGGTTGCCTTTCGTTTTGCCAATGGCGGTTTTTATGGCTATCGGCGCGATCGAGCCGAAACCAAACGATCCGTCTCGGTTCGCACTCGCCTATGATTGGTATCCATGGATTTACACCGCCAAATTAATTGCCACCGTGGCGGCGCTCGCCTTTGTCTGGCCGGGCTACGTGCCCTTGATGAAAAGAATCGGTTGGAAAGGGATCGCAGTTGGAATCGTCGGCGGTTTTGTCTGGATCAGTCTTTGCAATCTGAATTGGGAGCAATCCACGCTCCACCCATGGCTCAAAGCTCGCGGGCTTGAGAGCTGGCTCGGTTCAGGCGTTCGTTCTGCATTCAATCCCTTCGAACAATGGAAAGGCCAAAGCATGGTTCCTTTGGTCTATTTGGCCGTCCGCGGGATCGGTCTGATTCTAGTGGTACCCATCATCGAAGAGGCCTTCCTGCGAGGCTTTGTCATTCGTTATTTTGCGAGCGAACAATGGAAAGAATACCCTATCGGTCGCTTCACACCGGTGTCTCTGTTGGTCGGTACTCTGCTGCCAATGCTTATGCACCCCGGCGAACTGCTGGCGGCAGCCGTCTGGTTCTCTATGGTCTCTGCTCTTGCTTGGCACACGAAGAACCTTTGGGAATGTGTCGCCGCGCATGGCGTTACCAATTTGATTTTGGGCATCTACGTGGTTTCGTATGGAGCATGGTGGCTGGTATAATCAGGCCTCTGAAGTCTCTCAGCTAGGCTCTCGCAATGCTACCTTCGCCTACATCCTCTCCTGATAGGGATCTTGAAATGAGTTTTTCCTTTCCACGACGGCGTTTCCTTGCTGGTTCTACAATGCTGACCACGGCAGGTTTGGCGGCCTCAGATGGCCGCTGGCTCAACGCGTTGCCGTCACCGCTCCAGAACCCCAAGTCGGACAAGGTCCACTTCTCCGAGGATATAGAACCCTGGGTGAAACTGATCGAGACCACCGAACGGGAAAAACTAATTGAAAAGTTGGCTGGCGAGATCCGAACCGGCCGGCTGGACTACCAGTCGTTCCTGAGCTCCCTCTTTTTGGCAGGCATCCGAAACGTCCAGCCGCGTCCGAATGTCGGGTTCAAATTCCATGCAGTGTTGGTCGTGAACTCCGCTCGCCTTGCATCGCTCGCTTGCTCGGATCGCGAGCGCTGGCTGCCTCTCCTATGGGCGGCGGACACTTTCAAGGCGAGCCAACAAAAAGACGCAACCGAAGGGGATTGGGCGATGCCAGCCATTTCGGAGTCGCAGCTTCCGGCATCTCATCTCGCCGAAGCAGCCTTCCGCCAAGCGATGGATCAATGGGACGACGCCGGTGCCGACGCAGCCATTGCCGCTTGGGCCCGCACCGCTTCCGAAGCAGAACTCTTTGAAGCGATGGCGTACTACGGATCGCGCGACCTGCGCGACATCGGGCACAAAGCAATCTATGTAGCCAACGCGTTTCGAACCCTCTCTGCAATGAGCTGGGAACACACCGAACCTGTCATGCGCAGCTTAGCCTTTGCTCTCCTCTGCCGGAGCAACGATCCCAATCCCAGCCAATCCGATCTGGAACCGGATCGACCCATCAAAAGCAATCGAGCACGTATCGCTAAGATCCGCAAGGATTGGCTCTTTGGCAAAGCTGACGCGAAGTCCACTTCCGAATTGATCCAACTTTTTCACAATACCAATTCCGAGGATGCCGCCAGCGCCGTCGCCGACATGTTGCAGTCTGGCGTCAGCCCTCAATCGATCTGGGACGCACTGTTCCTCAGCTCAAGCGAACTATTGATGCGACAACCAGGCATCGTGGCGCTCCATGCAGTGACCACCACCAACGCCCTGGCCTACAGCTTTCGCAGGGTTGCTTCACCCGACCTGCGACTCCAACTCCTTCTTCAAAATGCCTCATTCCTAGGAATGTTCTGCCAACGTGTCCTTTCCGGAAAGCACCGTTCCGAAAAAGTAAACGACTTCCAGGCAAAATCAGACGATGGCGAAACACCTGTGGTCCTAGAACAGATCATGCAATCCATTGCGAAGGACAACGATCTGGCTGCAAGAAAACTCGTGGGCTTGTTGCAGCGTAGCCCAAACGTCGCTACGGACTTCATCGATCGCGCACGGCAATTGGTCTTCTTGAAAGGTACCGATTCGCACGACTACAAGTTCAGCGCTGCGATCATGGAGGATTGTTTTCATATGTCGCCATCCCTCAGACCGCACTACCTCGCAATGTCCGTCTTTAAATTGAATGGACCTTCGCAACCGGACACCCCTTTATTGCCTCGCCTCCGAAGCTGTTTGGAGGGATAGACTTGCAAAACAAGCAATCGCTTTCAGGGGTTCTTTTTTGGGATCCGAATAAAAGCGGTCACCGCCGCCTCTTCTTCGGTGCCTTCGAGCAAATAGCCCCCGATGGCACCTTGCTGGTTGATCGCCAACGCAGCGCCCGACTGCGTGTTGCTGGAAAGCTCTAGCTGCGACACGGCTCCCTTCTCATAGACAAATGGCTGTGGGGCCCCCGTTTCACCCGGTGGGTCATCGCTCAACCCAACCACGGTCCCTGCGTCGTTAATCCCGTAGGCTTCCGATGAAACGTCTCCGGTTAGCAAGTCGATCAAGTTCAATTTCCCGCGGATATCTACTACGCAAGCTCGCGTGATGCCCTCCAACTTGACCGAGCCTACCATCGTTCCGTTATTGTTCAGATCGCGAAGCTTGGGCTCCTCATCAGAAATTTTGGTGCGTGCCCATTTGCCTTTGGCATCCCGATCCCAAACGTAGAGCGAGCAGTCGTACTCAAAGGGCGAAACCTGTTTTTCGGAAAGGGTTGCCGCGATGCGCTTCCCATCTGGGCTGATGATCACATGACCCACTTGTAGGAAAGGATTGTTTGGTAAAACAGACGACAACTCTTGGGGGACATATTCTTTATCGGTTTCCTTCCATTCCCAAATGCAGGGACGCATCCTTGGCGGTTCATTGCCGATGGAATAACCGGTAATGCGATGGCCATCGGCGCTGATGTCCTGCGCATGGCAGACGATGTCGGTCGGAAGCGGGGCTAAGAACTTTTGCTCGTTGGTCTTGGTGTTCCAAACAAACGCTTTAACGCTCCCACCCACTGCCTGAAACGGGCGACTCACATAGCCAACCACCATTCCCGTGTCGCTCAATGCATACGCTTCTACATTGGTAAAGTCCTTGAGGATCGGGATATCCAACTCCTCGACTCCTCTTCGGAAAAAACCTTTGGTGGAGCTGATTCCGGCTTCGGTGACCTCTTTGGTGCCGATCGATTCGAGCGATGCGTTGATCGCATGAATCTGAGAAAAACTCTTCGAATTGGCGATGCGTTTCAATTCGAATTTGGGCGCTGGGCCCGGATCGTATTTAGAGCCCGCAGAGACCTGGGTCAGCGTTAATCGCACTTTGGTCGGAAAGAATCTTTCGTGGTCGGCACGCTTGTGCGCGTGACCGGATCCACCGCTGTCATCTTTGATCACGAGGTCCATCTGTTTGATCCCTTCGGTCCAAACGATGGAGTCGTTTTCCCAGAACGCGTTAATGGAAATGTCTTTATCGTATACCCCCGCATTTGTGTAGACGTCGGTGCCCAGGCAACCGTAGCCATTTTTATGACCGTTATTTGGAATGTATCAA
>JANODW010000873.1:0-2929 GCA_031412875.1 Pirellula sp.
ACGTTGCCGTCGTCCTGCCTGGACAATCCCATGCAGCCGACAAACCCGAGCTAACACGACTCTTCCCCGCAGGTGGACAAGCGGGGGCAGCAGTCGACGTGGAAGCGATTGGGAAATTCCCCGTGTGGCCTGTGCAAGCGTGGTCGGACACCGATTCGATTCGATGGTCGTTCCAAGAAGGGAGTGGCAAACTCAAAGCGACCATCGATGCCAATGCCACACCGGGACTGCACTGGGTGCGGCTCTACCATCCCCACGGAGCAACCACGGTTCGGCCTTTTTTGATCGGCCATTCGCCCGAACAGGTGGAGGTCGAACCCAACAACCGATTGGCAGATGCTAACATTATCGCATCCGTTCCTAAAGCGGTTAATGGAGTATTGAGCAAACGGGGCGAAGTGGACATTTTTTCTCTGATGCTCTGCGCAGGCCAACGCATTGTCGCCACCGTCGATGCAGAACAGGGGTTGCGTTCGCCTCTGGACGCTAGCTTGCAACTGCTCGATGCCAACGGGTTTGTGCTAAAGGAAAATCTCGATCATTTTGGACTCGATCCAAGCTTGGCATTCACCGCTCCTCGCGATGGGAAATATGCGATGCGAGTCTTTGGGTTCCCTGCAACTCCGGATCAAACGATCGCCTTTGGAGGAGGGGATGCGTGGAACTATCGATTGCGAATCCAATCGCATGACGAACCCTTTGCGTTTGCCCCCCAGAGATTTGACTGCCCCATCCAAAATTTGGAATCCAATCAAGCGACCTCAAAGGAAACGGCGCTCCTGTTAAAGATACCGACCGTCGTCACGGGGGCTCTCGATCAACGAGGACAACATCGATTCTTGCGCTTTCAAGCGATCGCAGGGCAACAGTACCGAATGCGGTTGTTTGCCCGCAATCATGGTTCCGACTTGGACGCCACCCTCTCCGTTTTGGACTCGCAGGGAAAACAACTCGTTCTGCAAGATGATGCGGGCAACGATCGCGATCCAGACTTGAAATGGAAAGCCCCAGCCGACGGCGAGTTCTTTATCGATATCCAAGACTTTCATAAGTCCGGCGGTGAACACTTCGATTTTGAATTGGCAATGAGTGCGATGATGCCCGACTTCAAACTTTCGGTCGCCAATGATCTGATTCAAACAACCGTTGGGAAGGAGACCGAGCTCGAGGTTGCGATCGTTCGCGAGTGCGATTTCGCGGGAGAGATTTCTGTTTCTCTCGAAGGCGTCGAGGGAAATATCGAATGCCCACCGGTCCTATCTGTCTTCGGCAAAGAAACGGCCAAGAAGGTAACGCTTCGAATTAAAAATTCCGCTCCGTTTCAAGGTCCGGTCAAGGTTTCTGCAAAGGCTGCAGAATTGCCAGAACAAGTCCGGTGGGCAACAACCGAATCGGAAAAACCCATTTGGTTAAGCGCCGTTGCGGAGTAGATGGCCGCAACGATTTGAGTAGGTAGGTTCGCCATCGGCGAGCGAGCGCCGGAGTCACGGCGCATGTCGTCGGCCTATTTAAGATGCGAATAGGACTTGATGTAGTCCTGGTCTTCTTCGCAAAAGAATTTGGAAGCCGTTTTCACGACCTTCCCTGACTTGATTCGAAACTCAATCGTATCCCCGTCGACGCGAATCAGTGTTCCTTCGATCTCTTTGCCTGCAGGATTCTTCCACACTCGCAAACTCGGGGCGGGTGGCGTTTGGTCGATGGTAGAGGCTTTCGAAAGATGGACGATCGATGGCTCAGCTTTCGACAGCTCGGCTTTTGGCAGCTCGGCTTTTGGCTCGGGCTTTATTGTGTTGGACCTTATAAACGATTCGTCTGAATTCTTGATAGCCAAATCGAAGTCGAGCTTCGATGAAAAAAGGTCGTCCAATGCGTTTGTACTGATGGCACCGGTGCCATCGGCGGACCCGTTCAGCAGAGGCGGGGACGAGCGTGAGGCAATCGACTTGGGTTCGGGAACAGTCGGGGGGGAAGCAACGATTGGCTTGCCTGAAAGAATGTCTGCGGGACCTTCTTGGACGTCCGGTTTGTAATGAACGGCCGATTGTTTTTTCATCGCCGTTTCACTGCTTTTCGGCGATCGCGTCGGAGATAGGTTCCACCATGCCAGTGTTGAGGCAAATACAATTAGCCCCGAACCCAACGCCCATGCGCCAACAATGCGACCGCGGTTTGCTTTTGCCAAGGATAGCTCTCAATCCGGTGCAACCAGTAGTTTTACCAATCTTATTCCGAGAGCGAGTTTAGTCCAAAAGAACCGTTGTTCAAGGTGCGAATATCAAGGTGTAGTACTCAAGAAGCGAGGCGTCACGAGAGTTAAAAATTACACCACAAGCATTCTGTTTTAATTTCTTTCAGCTTGCTCGAGGAAGCTTTGTTGTCAATCTGGAAATCATGGCGATTCCAACCCAAACGCTTTTCCCATTCCGTATAGAGGGGGCTGGAGTAGCCGCTGAGCATGAATCGGCCGGTTATTCCCGACAGGAGTTCGAGAAGTTCGCGATGTTGGTGTTCGGTCATCTCATAGGCATACTCGCCGGTCGTGGATCGGGTCTCATGGATGTAAGGAGGGTCGCAATAAAATAAAGTGTGGTCACCATCCTGTTTTCGAATCACTTCGCAGGCGGGTTGATTCAAGATAACCACATTTCGCAATCGTTCGTGAATGTCCGGCAATCCTTGAACGACGTTGAGCCAGGCGGAGACTTGCTCATTGATCCGGCTACGTGTGCGATTGCGAGAGAGGGTTGCAAAGTCTCGCATGAGTCCTTGCCGAGACTGCCTGGCCAAGACAAAGAATCGAACCGCTCTATCTACGTTGCTTACCGGTTCGCCGTTTGGTTCCGAAGCCGCGTGGTCGCGAGCGTCTTCGAATTCCGTTTGGCTGAATGGGGTCAACTCAATTTTAAAACGAAAGGCTTCGAATTGC
>JANODW010000874.1:0-2435 GCA_031412875.1 Pirellula sp.
CAAAGATTCTTGGGTTGCTTCGTCCAGAGCTTTGTAAATCGCATCTTTGAGTTGATCCCGGCAAAACGGAATTTCACAAACCTCTTTTGCCCCTAACTTCATCGCGTTGACCGCGTTGGCAACGTTCCATTGTTCGCCAAATGCGATCACCTGCATACTTTTTTGCCGTTTGCGAATCGAAGCGATGGTGCTCAACTCCAGTGCTGGATTATCGCACACTTCCACCAACACACATCCGTCTTGAATGGCATCGAGATTCTCGAAATAGTCCTGTTCATCACGGATTCGCACCAGCTCGATCGGCTCGGATTGCAGTTCACGCAAGATCATATCCTGCGCTTCACTGCGATGCGAAACAACGTATACCTTGGGAAGTGCTGTTGCTGTAATCATACGAAAGACTGCGTGAAAAAGTACAAAGGTGTAACCGTTCGGGCCTCATGGAATATCGCACACAAGCTCCTCCGGATGATAGGGAAAAGTGAGCAATCCACGTGTAGAATGACTAAGGAAATCCCTAGTGCAGCTCGCTTGCGAGTCCCCCACAGGGAGCTCTTGGCCCAGTGCAAAACGACTGCAAAATCGGTCGAAGGCAACGATTCCCGTGCGAAAGTGCCATTGAAACAGCGAGCGTCAATTCTGTTCTACTTTTTATGCGATGAAGAGTTAGAATGGAGAGCATGGAAAGAGACAGGCTTCGCTCAGAAGTCCTATTAAAACAAGTGCCAAGGCGAGCGTCAGGATCATTACTCCCGTAGTTTGGGACCGTTATCCCGTCCGTTTGTTCGTTCGGGACATTCGGGACATTCGGGACAATGGACCCAAACAACGGCTGGCATGCCCCCTACCCAGCAAATCCTTGGCCACCCGATATTCACTATCCCGATACGCTTTTTTTACTGTCGCTCTATGCATTTGAACCCGCGAATATTGCCCGGTTTGTCCCGTTGTGTTTTGATTTTGGTCGTCGCTACAGCCACTGCGGGCAGCTTGGCTGCGAATCGCTTGGAGGATGCGAATGCAGACGATGCAAAAGGCGCGTCAGATCCAGACAAAGTCGCATTCTTCGAGAAAAAGATCCGTCCCATTTTGGTGGAGCATTGCTATCAGTGCCATGCGGCCAACTCCAGCGACATTGGAGGAGAGCTCAAGTTGGACGATGCGCAAGCGCTCAAGCGAGGAGGATCGCGAGGCAAATCCATTTCCCACGAGCGACCTGAAGAAAGTTTGCTCCTCAAAGCGGTCATGTACACCGATCCCGATTTGCAAATGCCACCCAAAGGCAAGCTACCACCGGCGGTGATTGACGATCTGCGTTTGTGGATAGAGCAAGGTGCTGTGGATCCTCGAACCGGTCCACCGTCGGTTGCTTCGCCTTTGCTCGTCCGGCAGCAGGCGGCTCAAAACCATTGGTCGTTCCAACCACTTCCTTTGCGTGACGCGACGGACCAGGCACGATCAGAAAGTCAGATCGATGAGATCGATGAGATACTCGGCAAGCTCCAGAAAGAAAAGCAGATCGTCCCGAATCCCCAGGCGAGCAAGCGGGAATTGATTCGGAGGCTGTTTTATGATTTAGTCGGTTTGCAACCTACCTGGGAGCAATACCAAGCGTGGGATCAACAGCCGATTGGGAACTACGAATCGTGGGTGGACGATTTGCTTGCCTCACCGCATTTCGGTGAGCGGATGGCTCGTCGTTGGATGGATGTTTCACGATACGCGGACAACAAAGGATATGTCTTTCAAGAGGATCGCGAATACGCCAACGCTTGGCGATATAGAGATTGGTTGATCAATGCTTTCAACAACGATCTTCCCTTGGATCAGTTTGCGAAGTACCAAATGGCAGCCGACAGGCTCGATCCTGGCACCGAGAATAAAAACCTTGATGCGATGGGTTTTCTGACGTTAGGACGTAGATTCCTCAACGACGAAAATGATATCGCCGACGATCGTATCGACGTGATGACACGCGGGTTCATGGGATTGAGCGTGGCGTGCGCCCGGTGCCACGATCACAAATTCGACGCGGTGGGCATGGCGGACTACTACTCCATGCACGCAGCCTTGGTCAGCAGCAAGGAACCAAAAGATGAACCGGGGCCGCTCCGTTTGGTCGATAGCGAGAAGATTCGCCCCGCGGTTATTTTCAAGAGAGGCCAAGCAGGACAACGGGGCGATCAAGTGCCCAAACGCTTTGTTACCTTCTTAACCAGTGTCACTCGCCCGATGGAAACCGGCAGCGGGCGTCTGGAAATTGCGAACGCGATCGCGGATCGGAACAACCCGCTCACGCCTCGCGTTTTTGCTAACCGCGTTTGGGGCTGGTTGCTAGGTGTACCACTCGTAGATACACCAAGCGACTTTGGTATCCGTTGCCCGCCGCCGGTTCAACAAGAACTTCTCGACCGCATTGCAGCCGATTTTGTTTC
>JANODW010000875.1:0-1492 GCA_031412875.1 Pirellula sp.
GTCAAGGGTGATTCGCCTGCTTTGATTCGCAGCATTGACGCGCATGAGGGTTGGATACGGGGCGTGGCGATTTCTCCGGATAATAGCACGCTGGCTTCGGTCGGCAACGACAAAATCGTTCGGTTGTGGAGCATGGCGACCGGTGAAAAGCTCGGTGAGCTTGAGGGTCATGCGCGGCACATCTATTGCGCGCTTTTTCATCCCAATGGCGCCCAGCTTGCAACAGGAGATTTGCTCGGAAAAATTCATGTTTGGAATGTTGCGGATCGCAAAGCAGACCGAACGATCGAAGCTACCCCTCTCTATGCGGAGAACAAAGGCCAGCAGGCCGAGTTCGGCGGGGTGCGCGCGATGGCCTTCTGTCCGGACCGCAATGAACTCATTGCAGGAGGAACGCACAAGGCCACCAACCCCTTTGGCGCTGTGCACGAACCGCTCGTATTGCGATTGGACTGGAACGACGGCAGCCTCAAAAAATCCCATGCCTGCGATGGAATCACGGGTGGCTTGATCTGGCGAGTGCAATGCCTCAAGGATGGAACGGTTGTCGGTGTATCCGGTGGATCGACCGGTGGCATCCTGCTGTTCTTTAACGATACCCAGGAAAAAGAAATCCATCGCTTCAAGCTTCCAAGCCTCGCTCGCGAAATGGACATTCAACTGGAGAGCAATTTGATCGCGACCGCTCACTTTGACAAGCATCTTCGAATCTCAGGCATGTTTGCCAAGGGGACCTGAGGCATTCAGCGAAGGTGTTTCTTCAAGAATGAAAAAGTACCTTGGCCATGGATCGTATGGGGGCCCACAAACCATTCGATCTCGCATCGATCCTTCAGGCCCAACTTGGCTGAGTAAAGACGCTGCACCTTGGCAAACTCCAACGCCACACGCTCATCTGGGGCAACGCCGTCGAAGTGCCCTCGTTCCACCATGAAGGGTCGCGGGGCGATCAAGGCCGCCATCTCGGCGTAATTGAAATGGTTGCCCAACCCAAACTCAAAGATCTCGTATTCGTTCGTCCATACATAGCTATAGGGGCTAAGTGTACTGGCATTCTTCCAGACCCAGTCATTGAAGTCCGCTGAGCAGATAGACAGACAGTACTCGGGCACCAATGCCGGAATCCGCATCGCGCTTTTGCCACCATAGGAGAGGCCGTAAAATGCTATGCGTTTAGGATCGATTTCCTGGCGAGATCCCAACCAACGAACGATCTGCCTATGCTGTGCAACGATGGTAGAAAAGAGGGTTTTGCCGAGCGGATTGCTTTTGCGCTGCAACGTGCGGAAGCGATCTTGGAACAGATATAGATTCTGCGGTGCAAAGACCACATACCCTTGTTCCACCAGTTGCCGCGAAACGTCATGATACGCGGGTTGGTCGCCAAAAATCGTATCGCGCGGCCTTCCTTCCAAGCCGTGCTGAAAAACCACGCATGGGCGGTTGGCTACGGGTTTTCCATCGCGTGGCAACAGTAATATTCCCAATGCGA
>JANODW010000876.1:0-5316 GCA_031412875.1 Pirellula sp.
CTGACATCGCTTTACCTCCAAGTTACTAGAAAAAGGCCACAAATCCTGCGAAAGTACCTCTTTACAGTATTGCCGAACATGTTAAAAGCCCTGGGACCATTGTCCCGTCCGTTTACCAGTTCGGAACAATGGTCCGTTTGATTGTTCGGGACAATGGTCCCAAACATCGGCCGTCCGGTTAAGCCCCGAATTTGCCCAATCGACCTGCGTTGGCCATCGCCAACGTCATGAGGTACTGGGCTTCAAAATGGCCAAGACCTCCCGTGATGCATGTGCTCTCATTGAAAGCGACGTGCGGGTCGGGGCGACAGCAATCGGATACGAGCAAAGTGGGCACCGGATGCCATGAATGGCCTTTCAAGTAACTCGGTGTGCTGTGGTCTCCGGTGACGATCGTAACTGCGGGATTCAGTGTGGTGATGCGCGGCATGATGGCATCGAGTTCTTCAATCCGTTTTACTTTCTCTGCGAAGTTTCCATCCTCGCCTGTGCTGTCGGTGTACTTGAAGTGGATAAAGAAGAAATCGTACTTTGCCCATTCTAGCTCCAGTGTATCTATTTGTTCCGAAAGCGTCTGTGCGGAGCCCACGATGTCCATCCCAACGAGCCTGGCTAAGCCCTTGTACATGGGATAGACGGCGATTGCAGCCGCTTTGAGCCCGTAGACTTCGCGATACGACGGGAGGGCTGGCTTGCACGCAAAGCCTCGCATCGTATGGAAATTGGCTTTGGGATGGGCAGCAAGGATTTTTTTGGCTTGCGCAAGGAACTCTTTAGCGACTTCGGCGGTGCGGGCGCTGGCAGCGTCGTTCGCTTGGGGATCCAAGGGTGGGACTCCAGTCATTTGAGGGTCGGTATCCGCAACGTTCCCACTCAATCCCGAGCCACGAAACACAACCACAAAGCGATGTTCTTTGACCGGTTCGACAAAGATCTCAATGCCTGGGATGGTAACTTGGCGAAGCGAGATCGCGAGCGGCGCGCTCTCCTCGCTGCTGATCCGACCGGCTCTGCGGTCCGAGATGTTGCCGGCCTTATCGATCGTGCAAAAATTACAGCGGATTGCAACGTCTCCCTGTTGCAGCTCGAAGCCGATACCGGTCGCCTCGAGCGCACCGCGTCCGATCTGGTATTGCAAGGGATCGTATCCGAACAGCCCTAGGTGCCCGGGACCGCTGCCCGGCGCAATTCCCGGTTTCACGGGAATACTCGCCCCTTGAACGCCCACCTTCGCCAGCGCACTCAAATTGGGAGTCTTGGCCGTTTCCAGTTCCGTTTTTCCACCCAACGTCATAGGCAATCCACCTAACCCGTCAGCCACTAGCATGACGATCTTGCTGTCGTTAGCCAGCTGCAATTCGCGGGTCAAAGTATGCATGTCCATTGAGTTTCTCCAGAAAGGGTCGAAGGGTTTTAGAAATCGAGAAAGGTGTTGTCTACCAAATCCGCCAAAGATCGCTAGTCCCATCCGAATCTGTGAAGCCTGCCGTCCGACTTACTTCCGCTTCTTTTGGCTTCTCGAGTAAGTAATCGTGGCGACTCCCACGACAATGATTGTCCCCGCCAGAAATATTCGGGGGTTGACGGGCTCTCCCAGGAAAAACCAGCCGAGGAAGACGGCCACAATCGGGTTGACGTACGAATACGTTGCGACAAGCGATGGCGACGTGTGCTTCATCAACCAAATGAAAGTTGGAAAAGTTACCAAAGATCCCATTAGCATCAGATAGTTCCATGCCAGGATCGAATGGCCAGATATCTGGGAGAGGGACACTCGAAAGGGTTCCCCCACGATCACGCTCAGAAGCAACAACCATAACCCGCCAAAAATCATTTGGACCGCCGCGCCGGAAAACGGATCGGCTGGCTCGTTCGCATACCGTGTGTACAGCGATCCTACACACCAACTTAGGCACGCCCCGATCAACGCGAGGACGCAAAAAAAATCCAGATGGGTGGCATCGGTTGCAAAAAGAGAGGGTCCGATCAAGATGGCCATCCCGACAAATCCCATCGCCAACCCTGCGAAAGTCATGGCAGTGGGCTTGGAACCTCGTGTCGCATCGCGAAGCACCAAGAGGACCAACCAATCGGCGATCACAACAAAAAGCGGATTCAAGGAAACGATCAAGGTGGTCATCCCCGATGGCACCGATTGTTGCGCCCAAGATACTAGACCGTTGCCGCCCAACAGCAACAGCCCGCCAATCCACAAGTTGTCGACAAGCTGCTTCCGGTTGATGCTGAATCTGTTAAACGCAACCAAGATTCCAATCAGGATCGCACCGGCCACGAGGAATCGAGTGCTGGCCATAAGGAACGGTGGCATGGTCTCGACAGCGACACGAATCGCCAAATAAGTCGATCCCCAGACGAGATAGACGGTGGCCAACCCGAGCGCGATCAACATTACCGGTGGACGATGCGCAACATCTTTAGCATTGCCATCGAGCTGGGCATTGCCATCGAGAGACTTTAGGTTGTCGGGAATGTTAGACCGCCTCCCCGGGATTGGGGACCTTGGTGGCGACAAGTTGGATGGGAGCAGCGGCGCGGGTGACCAAGATCGTTCCCGTCAGGACCACGATCCCTCCAGCCAACATTCGCAAGGTAAGCGGCTCATGAAGAAAGACACATCCCCATATCACGCCAAAGATAGGTATCAAATAGGCGACGGTCATAGTGCGCGCGGCGCCGTAGTGTTCGATCATGCGGAAGTAGAGCATGTAAGCGATTCCGGTGCACAAGATACCCAACGCGATAGCGCAGCCCCACGCTTGGAGGCTAGGTGCATGGTCAGATAAAGCCCAAGGCATCGTTGGCAAAAGCCACAACGTCGCTGCGATCAAGCTGCCGCTGGCAACGGCGAGGGGTGGGCAGCCTTTCAGATTCCTTTTGCTGTAATGCGCCGCAACGCCGTAAAGGAGAGCTGCCAATAGTCCCGCTCCGATCGCGATCAGCTTGCCATCCAAAGTATTCTTGCTGGTGGCAAGAATGACGACCCCGCAAAATCCCAGAATCAATCCAACGGTTTGTAGCACTCTGAGCCGTTCCCCCAACCATACGAAAGCAAAGAGTGCACCGAAAAGGGGCGCGGTTGAATTTAAGACCGACGACAGTCCTGCCGTTTGATACTTGGCCGCGAACGCGAACAAGGAGAACGGGATCGCCGAGTTGATAGCACCCAGGACGGCGAACGGTAGCATCCGGCCGCGAAGACCATTCAGTTCGCCCCGCAGAGCGAGCAGAGTCGTTAAAAACAGAGCGCCCACTGCGACCCGAACCTCGATCAATGCCAACGCACTAAAATCGACAACCGCAATGAGCATGAATGGAAAAGAAGCTCCCCAAATCGCACCTAGGAGAATCAACTGCACCAGGAATCGAGGGTTCATTGGATATTACACGGTTCTTCTGAATGGGATTGCGAGTTATTTAGCGACAGTTTGTACCTCAGGAATCGCGGCGAGCAATGGACCCGTTTTGCATTTTTTGGTTCGCTCTTCGGCCCGAACAGCCAAAAGTCCCTCCCCAGTCGTAGCGGAGGTCGCCAGACTTCCGGTGCCGCTTCGGCCATCGCAATGATTTTTTACAGGTCCTCACCGGAGGTCTCTCGTTCTTCCGCTAAAATTGGGGGGCCTGTTGGGAACTAGCGAGTTTCGCACCCATTGGGAATTTTGGCGTTTTCGCTAGAATCGATCGCTCCTCAACGCTTTCCAACCCGCTCGACCCAAGGAAGATCGAAACTGTGAACGAAGCTAGCGATCCTGGCAGTAGCCACCCTCACAAGAACTTCATCGAAGTCGAAATCGAGAAAGACTTTGCGACCAAGCCGGAACTGCACGGCAAAACGGTTTACACTCGCTTTCCGCCCGAGCCCAATGGCTATTTGCACATCGGACATGCCAAGAGCATTTGCCTCAATTTTTGATTGGCCAAAACTTACGGCGGGCATTGCAATCTTCGTTTCGACGATACCAATCCGACCAAAGAGAGTGATGAGTACGTCAACTCGATCCAGACCGATGTGAATTGGTTGGGCTTCCAATGGGACAAACTGCTTTTTGCCTCCGATTATTTCGAGCAGTTGCACACCTGGGCCTGCCAACTTATCCGAGAGGGGCATGCCTTTGTTTGCGAACTCAATGCCGACCAAATGAGAGAGTATCGCGGCACGTTGACGCAACCCGGAAAGAACAGCCCTTATCGCGACCGTTCCGTCGAAGAAAATCTCGACCTGTTCGCTAGGATGCGGAGAGGCGAGTTTCCGGACGGTTCCAAAACCTTGCGAGCCAAAATCGATATGGGTTCGCCGAATCTCAATCTTCGCGACCCCGTGCTTTATCGCATCATGCACGCCCATCATCACCGAACCGGAGATGCTTGGTGCATCTACCCAATGTACGACTGGGCGCACGGCCAAAGCGATTCCATCGAAGGCATAACGCACTCGATTTGCACGCTGGAATTTGAAGACCACCGGCCGCTTTACGATTGGTTCTGCAAGACATTGCGGATCTACCATCCTAGGCAGATGGAGTTCGCTCGCATGAACCTTACCTATACCGTCATGAGCAAACGAAAATTGCTGCAACTGGTTCAGGAAAAGCATGTCTCTGGTTGGGATGATCCTCGCATGCCTACGTTCAGCGGATTGCGACGTCGTGGTTACACGCCCGAGAGCCTGCGAATCTTCTGCGATAGGATCGGCGTCGCACGATTCAGCAGCACCATCGATGTCGTCGTGTTGGAAGGCAGCGTACGAGAACACTTGAACAGTGTCGCCCCAAGGTTCATGGCCGTTCTGGACCCGATCAAAATCGTCCTCACCAATTACCCCGACGGCCAGACCGAGTGGATGGACGCAGTCAACAACCCAGAGGACCCTCAAGGAGGCTCGCGGCAAATCCCGTTCTCCCGCGAATTGTTCATCGAACGCGAGGACTTCATGGAGGTTGCCCCGTCCAAATTCTTCCGCTTGAAGCCGGGCGGCGAAGTGCGATTGAGGTACGGCTATGTCATCCAGTGCAACGAAGTCATCAAAGACGAAAACGGACTCATTGTCGAATTGCGATGTACCTACGATCCCACGACCAAGAGTGGCTCACCCACCGCTATCGAACGCAAAGTCAAAGGGACCATCCATTGGGTCTCCGCGGCCGAATCGGCAGACGTCGAAGTCCGTTTGTATGATCGATTGTTCCTGAGCGAAAACCCCGAAAATGCTCCCGAAGGAAAGACGTTTTTAGATAACATCAACCCGGACAGCGTCCGTGTCGTACGAGCGATAGTCGAACCCGAAGTCGCAAAACTGGC
>JANODW010000877.1:0-11973 GCA_031412875.1 Pirellula sp.
GACCTGCCGTTCCTGCATTGCTTCGAGCAATGCCGACTGGACCTTGGAGGGTGCTCGATTGATTTCGTCGGCCAACACCAAATTTGCAAAAATGGGGCCTTTGCGTGTACCGAAGGAACCTTCGCGGGGGTTGTAGATCATGGTGCCGATCAAGTCGGCCGGGAGGAGATCAGGCGTAAATTGGATGCGTTGGAACTTGCAGTGAATCGCGCTTGCCAAGCCCTTGATGGCAGTGGTTTTGGCAAGCCCAGGCAAGCCTTCAAGAAGCACGTGACCACCCGAGAGCAAAGCAATCAGGAGGCGAGAGAGCATCAAATCTTGTCCGACCAGAACCTTCCGCACCTCGGTGCGAATGCGTTCTATTTGATCGGTGTGTTTTAGGACTTGCTCCTTAATTCTTTGTATATCAACACTCATTGAAATTCCGATATCCTGACGTGACACCAAAAGCGTCTGGTATACCCAAATCGACGCACAATGATTCCGATTTTCTCAGGTCTGGCTGTTTGTGCAATAGCGGAATTGGGGACTGCGTTTCGCTATTCGCCTCCGCTTTTGCAGTGCTTGGATAGCCAGGCAAAAATTTCTTTGTGCCAGTGCATACTGTTCGCTGGTTTGTTCACCCAATGCCCTTCGTCTGGGAAATTGATAAAGCGACTTGGCACACCCTGGCGCTGCAGTGCTTGGAAAAGTTCATGCCCCTGTCCGATCGGGCATCGGAAGTCGAGGTCATTATGAATGACGAGCATCGGCGTTTTGTATTTGCCCAGATTTCCGGCCAATGTGTGGGGGCTGAACTCGCGGTACTTGCCAGGGAGATCCCAAGGCAGGCCGCCGTGTTCGAACTCATCGAACCAAAGCTCATCCGTCGTGCCCCACATGCTTTCAAAATTGTAAACGCTGCAATGGCTGATCAAACACTTGAATTCTTTTGCGATCTCGTTGACAGCAAACCAATCCTGCATGTAACCTCCAAAACTCGCGCCCGCCGAGGCGATGCGTTTCGAGTCGACGTATGGGAGCGATTGAACTTTTTTGAGGCCTGCAACTAGATCGCGGTAGCATTTCCCGCCCCAGTCGCCGCTGATTTCGTCGCAGAACTTTTGGCCAAAACTGGTTGACCCTCGTGGATTGGGCAATGCGACCACATAGCCTTGAGCAGCCCAAAGTTGTGGGTTCCATCGGAAGCTCCATCCATCCTCCCAAGCCCCTTGGGGCCCGCCGTGGATAAGGTAAACCACCGGCCATTTCTTTTTTGCGTCGAAGCCCGGTGGCTTCAAGATCCACATTTGCATTTTGGTGTTCCCCTCGACTTCCACAACGACGCTTTCAGGAGGCGTGCGATTTATTTCGTCCAAGACGGCGCGGTTGTGTTGGGTTTGGGGCTGGACTTTGTTAAACGCTTTTGTCGAGGTCAGATAGAGTTCCGTCGGTTCGTTCATGGTCGCTCGCGCCAACACCACTTGTTCGCGTTGCACCGAAATGCCTGTGATTTGCCCCGTTCGATTTCCGGCTATGCCGAGGTTGGCCAACGCTGGCTTGGCGGTTGCCGAGACGGTGTATAGCGCGCTCGACGCGTTGGCATCGGTGCTGAAAACAAGTTCACTCGAACTTGACCAAAAGAAGTCGTTGACCGAAAGGTCTAAGTCGCTGGTCAAGCTGCTTGCTTTGCCCGTGAAGGATCCGTCGGGATTGCACGGCTGAATCATCAAGTTCCATTTATCCGCTTCGTAGCCCGGTTTGATTTGCGCTCGGTAGGCAACTTGTTTGCCATCGGGACTGAACTTGGGGCAGCTATCGGCGGCGGGGTTGGACGCAGTCAAATTGGTCCAGTCTGTGCTTTTGTTTTGGATCCCGACTCGGCATAGATCGTAGTTGGTGCTCCAGGACTCGCCTGTTTTTGGCACCGCGGTGAAGACGAGCGATTTGCTATCCGGGGAAAAAGTAAAGTCGTCACCCACGCTAAAAGTGGTGCTGGTCGGGTAGGCGTCGCGATCCCCCGGAGTAACATCGCGGCACTCAGTACCATCGATGTTGACGACGAAAAGATGGTTTCGCTTGTCTTCTACATACGAGTCCCAATGGCGGTAGAACAGTCTGGTAAATGTTTTCGCCTTTACCGGATTTGCTGCTGCCGCTTCTTCGTCGGATTTGTTTTTGCTATCGGATTCGGCGAAGGGCAACTCGCTCCAACTGGGATTCACAGCCGAATAGAAAGCGATCTTAGAACCGTCGGGCGACCATATACCTCCGGATGCTCCGGTCGAAATATTTGTGATCATGGTAGGCTCCCCACCAGCGCTCATATCGAGAAGGTAAAGTTGCGAAACGCCGCTCCGATTGGATTCAAAAAGAATCTTCGAGCCGTCCGGAGACCAACGGGGGTGCGAATCGGATTTGCCGGAGTGAGTGATCTGTCGAGGGGGTTGGTTTATGTCTAGCAACCAGAGTTGGGTGGTCTTAACGTTTTTTGCCGGGTCCGTGATCTTGGTGACTTGATACACGATTTGCATTCCATTGGGGCTGAGCTGAGGGTCGGCAACCCGAGCTAAGCGAAACAAATCCTCCAATTGCATAGGATGAGGGTCAATGGCCATTGCGGTTGGCACCATAGGGATTGAAAAGGGTAAAGCGAAAGCCAAACCAACAAAAGCAAGTCGTATTAGCATAGTTCTTGGTGGGTGTGGATTCCCAGTTGAAGGAAGTCGAATTCGCGAAACGGACATTGGCGATTGGAATGCTATCATAGCCGTTGGTTATCGTGAGGGCTACGACCCAGCGAGGCTCCGTCGGTACATTTTGCCTAGGCATCACTCTAAACACTGGCATCTGTAAAGAATTCCTAAATCGTAAGCGAGAGGTGTCCATCTGCGCGATTGAAATGGCCGAAGAATAAGCTTCACGAGGGTGTGCGCAAGGCGGCGACACCATCGCATTTTGAAGAATTTTCAAAGTCTCTTCTAACGCTAACTGCGTTTTGAAAAGGTGCAAGGGATGGCTAACGAGTCCGAACGTGGCTTTCGAGGTTGGGTCTACGCAGTACTGGTAGCGATTTGCCTGCTGCTCATCTTTTTTGCTAGCGAGAGCTTGTCTCGAGTTAAGCAACCTGGCTTTGATCATGCTCCGCGCACGTCGCATTTGGTGGTTTCCACAAAGCCCAAATGGTTTCCCAAGATTGCAACGGAGTCGGCTCCGTTGGACATCGAATCCATGAACGGACCGATTGAATCGGCGACTTGGCTCGACTATCGCATTGCGCCGAGCCATTCTATCGCGCTTCTCGAGCCTCCGGCAGGTGCAAGGCTATCCGCCCCATTGGCGCCGGGGATGGGATCGGACCCGTTTCTCGAACCTAGCCGCAACCAACGAACACCGTCGTCGCTTGCCGAGTCGGTTGCAAGTTCGTCGCAAACGGTTGCTACGAGTGTTTCTAATAATCGACCCTTGGACAGCGGTGAATATCCAGAGCGCAACGCGTTGGCCAACCAATACACGCCTGCTGCAAACAAAAACCAATGGCCCACTTCGGTTCGCCTTTGGAATGAGATCGATAAAGTCAAATCCATGGCTGCGACCAAATCACACGCGTCCACATTGGAGTGGGTGGGAAAGATCGCTGCCCAATACTCCAACTTAATCGAACGCAAAATAGCCGATGAAGATTCGCAGTCGATTCTGAATCTACTGCACGAGATCGCCGACGAAGGAGTCGTACTGGGTGGTCAGGTGCTCGAAACAGAACGGGAACTATCCAGCGAAATTGCCAGGCTGTCCTATTCCATCGAGCGTCGAGTCGCCGTCTGGAGTGCGATAAGCAGATGCCTTCGGCAGGGAAAAACGCATCGCGTAACCACTCGCAAGCATGATGTCGACTTTGATCGTTTGAAAGCTTGTTTGGCAGATGTTCGATCGGCCATCCAGCGGACGGGGGATGCAGCCAGTTGGAGTCAGTACCTCATGCTAGACTTTTTGGATCAAATTGCGGCTGGCGAAGTAACCAAAGAGCAGACGCAAGTCGATTTCATTCGGCAGTTTCTCGGCCGGGTTACCGACACGCGAGTGACCGAGACACAGCGATCCATTCTGGCTTCCACCGAAGTGCACAAGCTAGCCGACCAAGTCCATCCGCTTTCGATCGCGCCCGTCGACTATCGCAAACTGATTGAGGACATCGAAACGTTAGAAACCGATCCGATCCATCGTTGCAGCAAGAGCCTTGCCGACGCCATGCAGTCATTGCGTTTTTCAGAAGTGCCAGACCAAGCGGCGGTCGCCCAAGCGATCGGCGTGCATTACCGGAATGCGAATCTTCGTATTGCTGTTTCGGAAGAATTCGCCAATCGAATGTTGCCGAAACCGAGTGCGATTCAAAAGCCGGTTAGGCAAAATATTCTAGGAGCCGATACGCGCGGCGCAAGCGAGATCCAGACCAAGTTGCAATTAGATTTCGTCAAAGATCCAAACGCATTGAAGATCGCGATCAATCTCGATGGTGATATCAGCAGCAAAACGCAGTCGAGCCGACACGGTGCAACGTTTTACAATTCGTCGATCGCCAGCGTGAACACGGTGCGGGAAGTTACCATTACCACACAGGGAATGAATATCAATGGGCATCCGGCCACGGTCGAGTCCAATGATTCGCTCAGGAAATTCTCAACCGACTGGGACCGGCTTCCCATCCTCGGCGACATGGTGAGGCAGTTTGCGCACAATGAATTCTTGCAGGCACGACCGATTGCAAAACGGATCATGCAAAAGACGATTGCCAAGCAGACCGACGAGGAGTTCGACAAACAACTGCAAGAAAAGGTTTCGTCAGCCAACACGCAGCTCAACATGCGCTTGCTTGGTCCACTCCAGTCCCTCAATCTTCAACCGATGGTGGTCGACATGCAAACGACCGATACCCGGCTGATCGTTCGCTATCGACTTGCTGGTTCTGGGCAACTGGCAGCCTATACGTCCAGGCCGATTGCCCCCAGCGATAGCCAATTGTCGCTTCAGGTCCATCATTCCGCGTTCAACAACATGGTTAGCCAAGTGATCGAAAACGACCGGGCTTGGACGATGCAGGAATTGTCGGACAAGATATCGGACTTGATGCAACAACCGCACAAGACACTTCCTGAAGATGCGTCCAACGACGTGACGGCT
The DNA here is from genome assembly GCA_031412875.1 of Pirellula sp. Taxonomy (GTDB): domain Bacteria; phylum Planctomycetota; class Planctomycetia; order Pirellulales; family Pirellulaceae; genus JBKCUI01. The sequence continues at coordinate 5,158 of JANODW010000877.1, forward strand.
CGGTTTGCTGAAGAGCGTCCGATCACGGTGGAGTTCGAGGATGGGCGAATGACCTTTACATTACGGATTGCGTCACTCGTCCAACCAGGCCGGATTCACCTCAAGAATTTCATCATTCGCACTTCGTACCTTCCGATGGTAGATGGACTGCAAGCTGAGTTGACTCGCGACGGGGTTGTCAGCGTGGACGGGCCAAAGCTCGTGACGCGAGACAGAGTTGCTTTGAGAGCGATTTTTTCGAGAGTCTTCTCGAGTCGCTCGTCCCTCCCGATGGTGTCTGAGGAACTGCTAAAGGATCCGAGAGCTAAGGGCCTCGCGGTTTCCCAACTGGTGCTCAATGACGGCTGGTTAGGAGTAGCAATAAGCGAAGAAAGCTCACCTCATGTCGCCATCGTCAAAGCGGCCCAGGATAGCATCCAGCGATAGGTATCGGATCGCTTTGGAGCTTTCAGCGGTTTGCTTCGGAGCTAGATGTCATCCTGGATATCTTCGCGAGCGCTGGCGCCGCGATCTTGTTCCGCACGGCGGTCCAGACCGGCGCGTTCCATCAGCGATGACCGAAGCGACATGTCAATTTGATCATCGTCCGCCGGGGGAGGGCCCATCGCCCCTAGATCTTCGGGGTTGTAACGGATTTCGTATTGGTGTTTGGCGATGGTGATAATGACGCCGGGGTCAAGCCTTTTCCGAGTGACGCGATAGCCGTTGACCTTGGTACCATTTCGACTTTCCAAATCCTTGATAAACCAATATCCTTGTTCCAAGGTCATGCGACAATGCTGACCGGAAACATTGGCGAAGCGTAGGACGATGTCGCAGTTGTCTCGACGGCCTATCAAGATGCGGTCTTTTTTCAGGGGGATATCTTCTCCACCACCGGTGGGCGCTAGAAATCCATAGTTGGCCATGACTGCACCTGGGAAGATCCGAGAAAAAAAAGACAAGCTCGCGTTCGGAATGTTTTAGACGCTCTATTTACTTTACGTCCCAAAAAATGTGGAGTCAACAATCGGTTTGCGATTACGACTCAGCGTGCGAAAAATTCCTATCGAAAAGGTGACCCATCCATGCCGAAAGTGACGATTGTATTCGGTTTTCTCTTATGTGCCTTGTCTGCGTTTGTTTTGTTGCTTAAGCAGGAGTTCAAACTGGGAACTTGGTTGATTCCTGCGGGGGTCGGCATTCCGCTCATTGTTTTGGGTCTAATTGCTGCCAAGAGTGCGGCGTCGCGAATGCATGTGATGCATGCGGCGGTTACGTTGGCTTTGTTAGGTGGGCTTCTGTCATTGGTGCAAGGAATACGTCAGTTGGTAGGGATGCTCTTTCAGGGAAAAGAGGTTTTGCCTTTGGCTGCGGGCATGATTTGGACAATGACCGTACTCTGCTTCGTATTCGTCGGTTTGTGCGTTCAATCGTTTATTGCGGCTAGAAAAGCAAGGCAGGCCAACGCACCAGGACAGTAGGGAATCCACGCGCTCGGGTTGGCGGATCCCAACGCGATGCGCAGTCCGCCCAATGTAAACTCAGATCAAACCAATCGCTTTTTAAAGCAAACGCACATCCTGCGAAACCAGGTCAAAGCAAACCAAGGATCAATGCAAAATGGCAACCAATTGGATTTCCGTCAAACGCGCGCGTCAAGCAGATGCAATCGGTGAAACCGTACAAGTGCGAGGCTGGGTACGAACGCGGCGCGATAGCAAGGGCGGATTCAGTTTCATCGAGCTCAATGACGGGAGTTGCTTCGGTAATTTGCAGATTATTGCGGACGGTAGTTTGTCGAATTACCTCACCGAGATCACTTCGTTATCGGTGGGAAGTAGCGCGATCGTTACCGGGGAGATCAAAGCCAGTGCCGGTCAAGGGCAAGCGACGGAGATGTTTGCAAAAGAGGTGCGAATTACGGGAGTCGCCAGCGCAACCGAGTATCCGTTGCAGAAAAAGCAACACAGTTTTGAAAAACTGCGCGAGTGGGCGCATTTGCGTCCTCGAACCAACACGTTTGGCGCTGTGGCGCGGGTTCGCAATCGATTGAGCTTTGCGACGCATGAGTTTTTTCAGCACGATGGTTTCGTTTACATCCACACACCGATCATTACCGATAGCGATTGCGAAGGTGCTGGGCAAATGTTTCGAGTGACAACGTTGCCGCTCGACAAACTGCCGATGGTGGGTGGCAAGGTCGACATGAGCCAAGATTTCTTTGGCAAGTCGAGTTATCTGACGGTGAGCGGGCAATTGGAGGGAGAGACTTACGCGACTGCATTAGGCAAGATTTATACCTTTGGGCCTACTTTTCGAGCTGAGAACTCCAATACCTCAAGGCATCTTTCGGAGTTTTGGATGATCGAGCCGGAGATGGCATTCTTTGAGCTTGCGGACAACATGACCCTTGCCGAGCGGTACCTCAAGCATATGATTCGCGATGTCTTGACCAACTGCGCCGAGGACATGGAGTTTTTTGAAAAGCGGGTGCAGCCAGGCGTTCTGGCTGCTCTCCAACTGGTTCTCGACAAACCGTTCACACATTTGTCCTATACCGAGGCGGTCGACATATTGATCCAAAGCGGTGAGAAATTTGAATATCCGGTGGCTTGGGGAGTCGATCTCCAGGCGGAGCATGAGCGGTTCCTCACGGAGAAGCACATTCAAGGGCCCGTTATTCTGTACAACTATCCGAAAGAAATAAAGTCGTTTTACATGCGTCTCAACGAGGACGGCAAAACGGTGGCAGCGATGGACGTGTTGGTCCCTGGCGTTGGCGAAATTATCGGCGGGAGCCAACGGGAGGAACGGCTGGACGTCTTAACCGAGCGGATGGTCGCATCGGGTCTCAAGACAGAGGACTACTGGTGGTATTTGGACTTGAGAAGGTATGGAACAGTACCGCATGCGGGCTTTGGGTTGGGGCTGGAACGCATGGTGCAATACACCACTGGCATGGCGAACATTCGCGATGTGATACCTTTCCCACGTTCCCCTGGAAATTGTGATTTTTGACGATCCCCATTTGGACTCTTTAGCGTCTTCTTCATCCAAACCACTGTTGCAAACTCCCTAACCGAAGAATCTGACTGAGTTGGCTATGTCCTCATTGTTCGCGCGTGCTAGCGGTCTGCTTCTTCATCTCACCTCATTGCCGGCAAGGCCCTTGGAAAGTGCTTCGAATGACCTTCCTGGCACCGATGGTCCATGGAGTTCGGGGGACATTGGTTCCGGGGACATGGGGCCCTCCGCTTATGAGTTCGTTCGTTTTTTGAAGAGTTCTGGGCAGCGATGGTGGCAAATTTTGCCGACAGGTCCGACGGGCTATGGATTTTCTCCTTACCAGTCTCCTTCCTCATTCGCCGGCAACCCGTTGTTGGTCAGTCCCGCGTTGTTGGTTCGAGATGGTTTGCTGAAGCTGGATGATTGGCAGGATGCAGTACGGTCCTGTCACAACGTGATGCACGACAAGTTGGATGTCGCGCATTTTGAGCTATCCTCAAGTTGCCGTATGGAGTTGCTGAGGATGGCGTTTCGGAGATTTCAGAACAACCGAACGGAGTGGAGCTCGGAGCTTGATAGCTTTCGTACGAACAATCAAGATTGGCTAGAAGAGCATTGTCTATTCATCGCGTGCAAGAACTACTATCACGATCGATCGTGGGGTGAATGGGAGGAGCCGCTAAAGTGTCGCGACCCAAAGGCTTTGTTGGCTTGGTCGGAAAAATTGCGTGTGGCCTGCGACTTTGAGGCATTCATTCAGTTTTGTTTTGATCGGCAATGGGGGGAGCTCAAGAAATACTGCCGAGAGAATGGGGTTGGAATCATTGGCGATATTCCGATTTTCGTTGCAATGGATAGTTCGGATGTATGGTCTCAGCAGCATTTGTTTGAACTTGACTCCCAAGGGAATCCGACGGTGGTCGCAGGGGTTCCACCGGACTATTTTGCGGTGCTTGGACAACGTTGGGGGAATCCGCTTTATCGATGGAAGGAGCATCAACGCACCGATTATGAATGGTGGACGCGTCGATTTAAACGGATTTTGCAGCTTTGCGACTTGGTGCGAATCGATCACTTTCGCGGGTTTGAAGCCTATTGGGAGATCCCTGCGCAGTTGCCGGATGCCAGGATTGGAGTTTGGAAACCTGGCCCTCGGGACGATTTTTTCCAATCCCTACAGAGGTCTCTTGGGGGAGCGATTCCGGTCATTGCCGAAGACTTGGGGTTCATCACCGAAGAAGTGAGGGGGCTGCGAGATCGTTTTGCGTTTCCTGGAATGAAGATCATTCAATTTGGTTTTGGAGAGGGCAAAAGCACATCTCTCGATCTGCCTCACAATTATCCAATCCATTGCGTTGCGTATACTGGAACGCACGACAATGACACCACCGTGGGTTGGTTCAATAGCCACGCCGGCGAGGGCAGCACTCGTTCGCAAAAGGAAATCGATATGGAGAAGTCCTTCGCGCTCCAGTATTTGCATTGTGAGCCACACGAAATCCATTTTGGAATGATGCGCGCGATTTGGAGCTCGGTCGCTTGCATGGCCATTGCCCCAGTGCAAGACCTGCTCGGATTGCCTTCTCAAGCGAGAATGAATACTCCCGGTATCGCATCGGGCAACTGGACATGGCGATGTGAGCCGAACACGCTTACACGGGCTGTCGCCGAACGCTTGCGTGATTTAAGTGCAGCTTTCGGACGTTGAGCTTTCGATCAGTTGCCGGTAAATCGACAGCATGGGCGTTTCGTAGCTGCTCCACTGAAATTCTTTTGCCCGGAGGAGGGCGCCGTCGCTAAGTTGCTTCAAACGGGCGCTATCTTGGGAGAGGCTCACGATCGCATCGCGTATTTCCATAATCGATTTTTTGGGAGAGCGGACAGAGATTGGAATGCCGCACTGCGTTGTGATGATATCGGCGCAGCCCTGGTGATTGAGCCCGATGACGGGTGTTCCTGACGTCAAGGCCTCAAGAATCCCTGTTCCTGATGTGTCTCGCAAACTGGTAAACGCGAATAGATCTGCCTCGCGATAGAAATGCAACGACTCTCGGTAACTGGGTTTGGGCACCCAGTGAATCTTTGCATGAATCTTGAGCGATTTGGCCAACCTCTTCCAGCACTCGTCGCTTTTCCCATCACCCAGAACTCGAAGGTTCACGACAACATGGTCTGGAAGAAGAGCAATTGCATGCAGCAAAAGGGGTAGTGCTTTCCAGGCGCGTAGTCGACCTGCCCAAAGAATCTGCAGCGGTTGGTCGAGCGGACGCAATGGCTTGGGAGGCAGGATAGGAAAATCAATTCCGGTCTCCAGAGTAACTGCAATTGGCTTGGGAGTGTAGTGTTGCAAGTCATCGCGCGTACTGCTGTTTGCTGCTATCACCATCGTCGATTTTTGAAGGGCTTTGCGGATTCGGAGAGAGAATCGGGTCTGGTAGCCGTTGATTGCGTTACGGACTATTTCAAAAATCCCCCCAACGCAGTCGACGATGCGAAGATACGAGCATCGAAAACCACTGGTTCCTCCGATCGGCCCGACGATGCTCGGACACCCCAATTTCCATAAATATCCAGGTTCGCGAAATCCGCAGAGTGACACAAGATGCGTCACTCGAAAGGGATCCTCCGCATGCAATTTCAATGCGATGCGAGTCGCGTTCCAAAGCCAATTCCTATACCCGCGATAGAAGAGGATCTCCCTCTGCAAACAGAAATCGCTAAACCAACCTAGCTTGACCGGGATGAAATCGATCCTTCCATGCAACGATTCTGGCAAAGACGCATAGAGCTCGCTCACTTGTGAGGATGGCGAGCACAATACAACCACTCGGAATTGTTTGGCCGCTTGAAGTGCGCGGTGCCAACCGTTTCTATCCTCCATATTTTTGTCTGGGTGCACCGAGAACGCGAGGATGAGAATGCGAGGATCGAGCGAACTAGTTGGAGACATCGGTCATTACCTGTCTCATGGCGTCAAGATACTTTTCGCGTGTAAACTCCTGCTCAAATTTTTGCCGACCTGCAGTGCCCATCCGCTGGGATAGCGAGTCGCTGGCGAGCAGTTCGGCAAGCCGTTGAGCCAGAGCGACGTCGTCCTTCGTTGCTACCAAATAGCCGGTCTTTCCATCGTCTACGATCGACGGAATCCCGCGCCAAAAGGTAGAAACCACGGGCAAAGAAAACGACATCGCTTCGACCAAAACGCACGGAAAGCCCTCAGATTCATAAAAACTTGGAAAGCAAAACACATCTGCGTTGGCGAATAAATCCCACTTTGCGTCGTCGATTTTTTGACCGTGAATGGTCACGAATGGGCCAAGTTCTAATTGGGCGATTCGTTTGGCAACGGCTTCTTTGAACCGAGCCGGTTGAAAACTGCCCACGATATCTAAATGAACCAAAGCGTGGTGAGCGACGAGTTTTTTGAGTGCGTCGAGCAAGACGAGAATGCCTTTGGTTTCGCAGACGGTTCCCAGGTACAGCAGCCGTTTGGGCTGGTCCGATGAAGGCGTTTTGATGGGCCGCGTTATTGAGTGATCGTTCGCGGCATTTGGGATGAAGTAGACTCGCTTTGCATTGAGATAGGTTGCGTCCGACACGGCCTGGGAAGACAGTTGGATCGCAACATCCGGCTTGCCTAATGCATGGCAAGCGAGCACCCTCTGCCATTTGGGAAGACTGGCAATCAACTCACTGACACCGCTGGCTTGGAAATGAAAAATCGTTCGATGGAACATCCAACGTGTCGACAACAACAGCAAGGTGTCTCGGATCAAAGGGATTCGGTTGGGTCCGGACGGAGGGTAGTACAAAATCTTGGGCCCAAAC
>JANODW010000878.1:0-2734 GCA_031412875.1 Pirellula sp.
GCCGCGTCTCGACCGAGGACCATGTCTTGACCGTGCAAACCGCTGACACTCAACGCTATGCAAACATACTCTTGACGGTAGGTGTACGGATGTTTTGAAAGTCGGGCTAAGCCTGAACTTGATTTCGAGGTGCCATCAACAACTTGGGAATGATTTTTCGAATCGTTTCGACGGTCTGCTCGATCTCTAGAGCAGTGGTTTCCGCTGAGACGCTAAAACGGATGCCGCCTCGTATGATCTTGGTTTCCAGTCCCATCGCTTCGAGCACATGCGACGGTTGGCTTGACCCACTGGCGCACGCGGAGCCCGTACTGCATGCGATCCCGGCCAAATCGAGAGCGAGCTGAAGGGCTTGGCGATCGACCCCGGGGAACGCTATGCTCAACGTATGAGGCAGTCGCAACGAGGATGCCCCAATGGCAATCGCAGTAGGTACCGCACGTAATATTCCAGCCTCCAATGCGTCTCGCCGATTGCGCATCACCTGCGTTCGAGAGACCAATTGAGACACAGCATTTGAAACTGCCAATTCAAAGCCGCCTGCCAAAACAGGCATTTCCGTTCCCGGTCTCTGACCCAATTGCTGAAAGCCCCCAAACCCTTGCGGGCTCAACGAAACACCATGCCGCAATAGAAGCGCTCCAATGCCTACCGGACCATGCAATTTGTGGGCGGTTATCGTCATCGCATCGACCCCCAACGATGCGAAGTCCAACTCGGATTTCCCAAGGACTTGAACGGCATCGGTGTGAATGAGAACACCATGCCGTCGACAAAGCGTGGCTGCTTCCTGGACGTTTTGAAGCACCCCTGTCTCGTTATTGGCCAGCATGAGGGAAACGAGCGATATCGGTCCGGTCGCGCTGGGTTCGGCCACCCATTTTTCAAGCTCGTCGATGCTTACCATTCCATCGCTGCTGCATGCCAAATAGCGAATCTCACGTCCTTGCGTTGCCGCAAATGCTGCCGCCTCTAACACGCTAGGATGCTCGATGCTAGAGACCACTATTGCGCCCGATCGACGCTCCGTCAGTCCGAACAACGCTAGGTTATTGGATTCGGTCCCGCCGCTGGTAAAGACCAGTTGGTCGCTTGCCATCCCACGCACACGAGCGCCACATCGACTCAAAATAGATTCGCGTGCCTGCTCAACAATCTGCCTTGCCGACCGTCCAGCAGCATGCTGGCTACTCGGATTTGCCAACCGCATTTGCATCAACTCCACCATCCGATCCACTACCGTTGGATCGATTTGAGTCGTGGCATTGTTATCCAAATAAATCACGTTTCAAACCCGTTCCATTGCCAGTAATCGGGTAGCGCCGCTTCCCATCGCAATTCGGTCTGCAGCGTAGGATGCGACAACTCCAAACGACGGCAATGCAATGCGATCCCTTCTGCGAAAGCTTCTTGCGCACCGTATTTTTGATCCCCCAGAATCGAACAACCTATCGCTTCGAGCTGGGCCCTTATTTGATGTTTGCGTCCCGAGATCAAGTTGATCACCAACTCAAATCCGAGTCGATTCTGTCCGACGCAGCGATACTCTAGGATAGACAGCTTGCTTTGGCTGGTTGCGATTGAGCTGATCCGTGTTTTGAAATCTTCTTCGCGCCGCACGAGATGGTGTTCGAGGCGTGCGGCCGATTCCCTGGGACGTGACCCCACGATCGCCCAATAGGTTTTTCGAGTGGTATGTTCGCGGAACTGTTCGCTCAGTCGCGATGCCGCCTTGCTCGTGCGTGCAAAGGGAATGACTCCCGTCACCGGCGCGTCCAATCGACTGACAACGCCAATGAATGCTTTGCCCGGCTTATTGTATTTTTCTTTAAGATAAGCTGCCGACCAATCAAACAGGCTGTTTTGGCCCGGCAATGCCCCTTGGACAACCCAATTTGCGGGCTTGTTGAGAACCAGGAGATGGTTGTCCTCGAAAAGGATCTGCATACGTTATCGGAGGGTGTTACGCTCCGACCTTCCACGTCTCTCCGCTGCTGAACAGCTTTTGAAGATTCCCTTTGCCTTTTTGGCTAATGGCCTGATCTATTTGACCTCGCACCGCGTCCTCGAACGTTTCGCTGGCAACAGCGCGAAAGACACCGATAGGTTCTGGGAAATCCGGACGTCGCATGCGCGAGAGCATGTACACCAACGTCGAGTTGGCTTGTTCGTCATGGAAAAGGAGATCGTCTTCTTTGACGTTGCCCTTGTTCAAGTCCACGATCTCCAAGTTCAGTCCGTTGAGCCGAATCCCCTTGTCTCTGTCTTTGCCATAAATCATCGGCTTGCCATGCTCAAGTTCGATGGTGGCATCGTCTCGCGTTGCTTTGTCCTGGGCATAAGCAAACGCTCCGTCATTGAAAACGTTGCAATTCTGATAGACTTCGACGAACGAAGTTCCCTTGTGGGCTGCTGCCCGTTTGAGGGTATAAGCAAGGTGTTTGACATTGCTGTCGACGGATCTCGCGATGAAGCTCGCTTCGGCCCCGACAGCGACGCTGATCGGATTGAGCGGATGATCGACGACTCCCATCGGCGTGCTCTTGGTGATTTGTCCCTCAACGCTCGTCGGCGAATATTGACCTTTGGTCAACCCGTAGATGCGGTTGTTGAACAGGATAATGTTCAAATTAACATTGCGTCTGAGCAAATGGATGAAATGGTTTCCACCGATGCTGAGTGCATCCCCGTCGCCAGTGATGACCCATATGCTCAAATCGGGTCGAGTCAATTT
>JANODW010000879.1:0-3243 GCA_031412875.1 Pirellula sp.
GTCTATTGCGGTTTGGCCGCAACAACCATGTACCGCTGGGTGCGGGTGCCCGGCCTCGCGTTGGTCGCCGGCATCCATCCAACGTGATGGATGCGAAAGCCCGCTCGTTCTAAGAGATAAGGAGCCATCGCTATGGATCGGCAAGCTGACATCGGCAGCTTGTCAACCAAAGGCTCCAAGGCACCTGTCCATGCGTTGCGATCGTACAATCCATCCATGGCGATCACGGTACCGCCCGGCTTGAGCCAATGCAGCCAGTTGTGAAAGGCTGCTAAAGGATCGAAAAGTCCGTTCATCAATTGTCGAGACACGATAACATCAAAAGCACCGTCGGCAAAAACCGACCGGTCGTCTGGGGAGTCGCAAAACCCCTGCGATACCTGAACGCAACTCAGCTCCGGTTTGGCTTGAAGTTTCGCGTTGATCGCCGGCACGGGTTCCAATGCGAATAGCTCGAGACCGCCTAAGCCGACGAGAGTCTTGCACATCGCTCCCGTTCCCGCTCCCACATCGAGGACCCTCATTCCCTGTTTGAATGAGAAGGCTGTTTCGATATCCTGCAAGCACGCACGGTCATCGTCGCTGCTCAATGAAATGATCCATCGCTCGTAGGTTTCAACCTCCTCGGTGTTGTAGGTTTTTAGAACCTGTTGGCGGCATTCCGCCTGCGATCCTCGCCAATTCATCGAAGGTACCTTTTCCCGTTTCAGTAGTGAACCATTGCGAAACCTACGGAGACAAAAACAAGTAGTGGGATTGGCATTCTTTGTCGCTCGCAGCGCTCGATAGTTTATCCTTGACATACATTTTTGTGGAGGCATCCATGGGGTATTTGCATCGCGCAAATCCCTCTGCGGAATAGAGTTCTCGGAAGAACGTTTCACGCTTTTGGAGGTCGGACAACCCTTGCGCAGTCTCTTTGTCGAGATGATCGTATTGGCATTGAACCAGTTGTTCGATCAACTTCATCTCCCCGACCATCTTTTCGTAAACACTCTTGCGCAGATCCTGTTCCGTCGGCGCTGCAGTCTGAGAGAATTCGGCAATCCACGCGCGCCGCATTTGCAAAGCCCGCTTGATGAATTTGTCCAAACGCGGGTCGGTGCTAATCGCGACATGATCGAACTCGTGCCGCAGCAGTTTGGAGTCCCATGGCGAGCTTGGTTGGAAGCTGGACAGCAAACAAATCGTGTGCGTGAGGCGAACTTTTGGCCGGTCCATCCAAGCGACCATTTTCACCTTCCAGACCATCGCCTCCGAATCGTATCCCATTGTCTGGTGTCGCAATTTGAAGTCGTAATCGACGACGAATTGGAACAAGGTCAACGCAGACTTCCCAGCTTGACGGATCCGTTCATCGTCGGTTGCAATCGCGACATTCCCTCGATCGATCAATCTTACAAATTCGCCCGGCGCGGTTGCGATCCACGGATGCAACCTGCTCTCTTGCCCGCAAACGCCACTCCACCCGCCCAGCGACGTTAGGAAAATGCTTACGAGGGTCAAGCAAAACACCATTCGACGGTCAAACATTTCCAAAGGGCCCACTCGCACAATAGGGTTCGGAGATCGCGTACTGGTCCTTAATGTACGTACTGGTCCTTAGTGTAACGGAGCGGGAACGCGGATGAAGCAAAGGGAGCAAAAGATAGGATAGGAAACTTCGCATGATGGCTCCGCTCACGTGCTTTGGCGACGGTATTTGCCGGGCGAAACGCCAAAACGTTTTTTGAACACCACGCACATGTACTCGGTATGTTCATAGCCCGCATGCTGGGCTATCCGATCCAAAGACAAATCGCTCTGCTGGAGCAATCGGAGCACGCGATCGGTGCGGATACCAGCGATCATTTCGTGCGGCGTCTTGCCCGTCGCTTGAACGAATTGAGATTCAAGTGTCCTCCTCGACAAGTGCACGTGGGTCAGCACGTCGTTCACATTGATGCCATTGCAAGCGTGATCGCGAATGAACCGAATCGCCTCTGCAATATCTTTGTTCGAAACCGCAGTGATATCGGTCGATTGACGCTGAACGATTCCCAAGGGCTTCATCAGCCTTGATGAATTGCGCTCTTGTACACGTCCGTTCATCAAATCATCCAGCAACTGCGCCGCATGGTACCCCGCCCCTCTCGCATCAGGCGCCACGCTGGTCAACGACGGGTGGGACAGATCGCACAGCAATGGATCGTTGTCGACACCCATCACTGCAATCTGCTCCGGTACGGACAATCCCAGATTGCGACACGTGTCCAGCACGATCTGCGCTTGGATGTCATACGCGCATAATAAACCAGTTGGCTTTTGGAGCTGGGAAAGCCAATCCTCTAAACCGGTGCGCTTGGTGCTCTTGCCCGCGCTGCGTTGATAAGGAGATTCGGTTTGAAAGCAATCGCAATGGAGCCCTTGCTGCTGGCAGCGCGCAACAAAGTGCTCCATCCGCCACTCCGACCAATTGAACCCTTTGGGACCACAGAACGCGAAATGCCGGAAGCCCCGCTCGAAAAAGTGATCAAAGGCTAACGAAGCAATCGACTGATCGTCGGTCTCGATCCACGGGATATCCGTTACCCGCCGCGACGAACTTACATCGACCACCGGCACCCGGAGCTGAGAAATGCTTTTGGCGATCTCCGCGGTCTCAATGCGAGCGATCACCCCATCCCCGTTCCAGCCTCGCAGCCATTTCGGCGGGGTCGCCCCCCGTTCTTGCTCAGGCAAAAAAACGGACCAGCTATCGCGCTGGCGCTGGTACTCCACAATGCCCTCCAGCAAGCCGCGCGCATAAGCGTTGGATGTCTCGATCAATAATGCAACGGCTTTGCGCTGCTTCGACGGCTTGCTGCTCTTTGCCATCCCCTCGGCGTTCCGTAAAAAACCTCAACTTTTTTGCGCAATTTATCATAGCACAAACAACCTACCATTGCCACACTGATAACGTGAAAGTATCCCCCAAAAACTGGTCCTCAACCGCGTATTTCTCTCCTATGAATCAAAAGAAAATCAATGTCGCCATGGTTGGACTCGGGTTCGGCGCCGAGTTCATTCCTATTTATCAAAGCCACCCCAATGCGAACGTGATTGCGATCTGCCGACGCAACGAAGCGGATTTGAATTTGGTTGGCGACCGCTTCGGAATCGCGAAGCGCTACCAGGATTTCGACAAGGTGCTCGAGGATCCGGAAGTGGACTTTGTGCACATCAATTCGCCGATTCCCGACCACGCTTGGATGAGCATGCGTG
>JANODW010000880.1:0-2600 GCA_031412875.1 Pirellula sp.
CGAAAATGGTTGTGTCGGCCACAATGGTTTGGATACCAGTTCATCAATGACCAAACGACCAAAGGATGGGTCGCAATGCCGTACACTCACGGTCCACAGAACCACGAGAATCAGTCGTTCAGTTGGACCGACCGGTTTGCATATTTTGTTTTTCGCGCGGTCATTTGTACGGTCCAGATCGTTTCGTTGGAACGTTGCGATCGTGTCTGCCGAATGCTTGCTAGCGTTTTTTCGAATTGGATCCCGTTACGGCAATCTTTGATCCGTGAGAACTTGCAGATGATTTTCCCGGACTGGGAAAAGGAGCGATCGGAGTACGTGACGGAGATGATGTGGCACCACCTGCTGTTGATGGGTTGCGAGATTGCGCAAGCCCCCAGAAAAGTGCATCGAGAGAATTGGCATGAACACTTCCATATCCCCGACCGTCGCGCGCTGCTCAAGATCGTCATGGACCAACGCCCGACCGTGTTGGTTTCCGCGCATTTCGGCAATTTCGAATTGGCAGGTTTTCTTACCGGGCTTTTTGGCGTTGCAACGACGACCGTAGCACGACCGCTCGACAATGGTTTTGTGCACCAATATCTTACTAAATTTCGTTCGATGGGCGGTCAATACTTTTTATCCAAAGAAGGGAGTGCGCAGCAGATTCAAGATCTTTTGAGCAAAGGTGGAAATTTGACGCTATTGGCGGACCAACATGCAGGGCCCAAGGGATGTTGGGTCGATTTTTTGGGCAAGCCTGCTTCGTGTCACAAAGGTCTCGCCCTGTTCACCTTGTCCAGCGGTGCTCCGATGGTGGTTGTGTGCAGCGTTCGCACCGGTGCACCGATGCATTTCGAGCTTTCGGTATTGGGGATTGCGGACCCTGTCGACGGTGGCGAACACCTTAGCAGTGTTCCGTCGTTGACTCGGTGGTACAATGTCTGCTTAGAAAAGATCATCCGATCCTTTCCGGAACAGTATTGGTGGGTTCATCGCCGCTGGAGAGAACCACCCCCTCAACGACGTGCCAGCCGAGCCGCTTAGCAATGATAAAAACTTACGAGGGCCTCGGCCTCTCATGCATGTATCCAGAAAACTGGACCTTGACCGAGGACACCGACGAGGATCGCGTGTTGGGGTTCACCATCGAAAGCCCCACCTCAGCGTTCATGACCGTGACGGAGTATCCGTGGACCGTTGCACCTCGCGAAGCTCTCGAGCAAGCGCAGGACATCATGAAATCCGAATACGACAACATCGAATACGACGAAGTGGATCCGGGTCTGGAGATCGATGGCAAACCGCTGGCCGATAGCCGTGCTTGCGACTCTCATTTCTACTATTTGGATTTGCTCGTTGTCTCGCGACTCATCGCGTTCACGGTGGATCGCAAGACGTTTTTGATTCAAATCCAGTCGGAAGACAAAGACTTCCAAAATTTGGAAATGGTATTTCAAGCCATGATGGTTAGCATGCTGAAATCGCTCAATGTGGAATCTACAAAAGCCACCCTCAAATAGGCCACGGACTGTCGCGAGTATCTCACTTATGAGCCAGACAGTGATCATCTCCTCGAATCCCAAGTCCGGCTCGTCGAACCGTTCCGAGCTCGTACGAGAATTGCAGAGCGCCATCCAAGGGCTGGGATATCCGTGCGAATTGCACACGGATCTCGACGTGATGGCTGCACGTTGCCGCGAACTGGCCGGCGCTGGGGATTTGCGAACCGTCGTCGCAGCGGGCGGCGACGGCACCGCATCGATGGTCGCGAGTTTGATCCCCCACGATGTGCCGATGACCCTGTTTCCTACTGGCTCAGAAAATCTATTGGCCAAATACTATGCGATCAAACCTGACCCGGCGGCCTGTGCTCGATTGATCCAAAAAATGCGCACCAATCCCATCGATAGCATGCTGGTCAACGGCAAACTGACACTGTTGATGGTAAGTATCGGCTTCGATGCAGAAGTCGTACGGCGTGTGCATCTGTCGCGTAAATCCCATGTCTCCAAGGGAACGTATTGGTCGGCGATCTTCCGCACGCTGGTTCGCTATCGCTGGCCCGCAATGCGTGTATCGATCTGCGACGAAAAGGGACAAACGCTAGAACGGATCACCGGCGGTTGGGTATTCGTTTTCAACGTCCCTCGCTATGCCGCTGGACTAGCCATCATGAACGATGCGGTCGAGGACGATGGATTGTTGGACGTCGGCGTATTCGACCATGGCGGATTAATTCGCAACCTCTGGTACTACTGGAACGTTCTGCGAGGCAAACATCCGATGCTAAAACAATGGCGACGTTTTCGCACCAGCGAAATTAGGATCGAACTGGCTGACCCCGCCAAAAACAAAGTCTCCGACGCTTCGTGCCAAGCGGACGGAGATTGGGTCTGCGACTTGCCGGTGACGATCCAAATGACTCCGCGAAAGTTACGGCTGGTTGGATGAAGGTGCAGGCAGGGGGGAGCTAGGCGAAAAGCACTCACAATAGCGGAACGGCGCAAGCCGTCCGGTCAGGACCTGTAAAGAATCATTGCAATCTCAGCTGCGACACCGAAAGGCTCGCGCCCTGCCGCTTACGAAAATGAGTGCCATTTGGCTTGCACCGTGCC
>JANODW010000881.1:0-3448 GCA_031412875.1 Pirellula sp.
GGTGCATGCAGATCGAGCATGCGATCGATGGGAACGCTCGGGTAGAGATAGTGGGAACTTACAATCCGCCAGACAGCGGTTTCGACTACAAGAAGTTGAAAATAGAACCAAAAAAGCCGAGCCACTTTAAATAAAAAAACTGCCCTCCCCTCCCTTCCCCGAAAGCGACTCCCACCTCAGCAATTCCAATGCATCTGCCTGACGGAAACGTCAAATTATCACCTTTTTTAGAAGCGAAATCCTAACATACCCAGTACGCCACGTCCTGAACCGTTTGATCCCAAACAAGTCGACAGCGTTCCCATCCTCCAGCGCTGCGTCCGCCGCGCTTTCCTCACCGGTTCTCAGCTATTGGTCGATCGTAGTCGACGTAGCGTCTGGCGGCGAACCTAATCCGCAAGCCGCGAATGGAATGAGGACAAGGAGTTTCCACGCTCGGTCTCCTCGAACTCTCGGTCTCCTCGAACTCTCGGACTCCTCTGTGCCTCTGTGTTTCCAAATCGACAGAATTGCATCAAGCTCGTTGCATGAACATGCCGTTGACGACCGGCGTTGTTTAGGTAGTAAAGCGAATGATTTCGGCACTGAATTACTAGCAATTCCCGGATCGATGAGTTGCCTGGTCAAAGCGATGCAGGCTGTACGGCGGGCTGAGCGCCGTATTACAATGAAAGTCCATTGCAGACACGAGCATTTTGATGTTAAGTGCTTGGCAGTGATCAATCATCGTCCATCCATGCGAGCAATTCATTTTGACATCGGATTCATCCAACGCCGCCAGGGTCCTTAACCGCGCGTATTTGGATTTCAGCGATGGTACACTGGTTCTGGATAAATGGTCTGAAGATGCCGTTCATCGTGTTTTTGGCGAACGGATTTGGACGTGGGACCGACGTGCAAAGCTTTGGCGTACGGATGCGTTTCGATATCCAGGTATCTGCAAGATCCTAGAATCTAACGCGTACGGAACGCTTGATCGTGTTCCCCAATGGCAGTCGGTGGTATGGTCCAAAGTCGACCTGCCTACACCCAGAGCAGAGCAGCGTGATGCTGTCCAAGCTTGGTCGCAGCATGGACGTGGGGTTGTGGTCATGCCGACCGGGACAGGCAAAACCGAAGTGGCACTTCAGATTATGGCTGCACAAGGGTGTAGCACATTGATCGTGTCCCCCATTCGCGATCTGATGTATCAGTGGCACAAAAGGATTTTGGAAAGGCTTGGATACGATTCCGGTGTCATTGGAGACAATGCTTATGACGTGAAGCCGGTATCGGTGACCACTTTTGATAGTGCATGCATTCACATGCCCAAGCTCGGGAATCGATTTCAATTGGTTGTGTACGACGAGTGCCACCATCTTCCCGGTCCCATTCGTAGTGATTCCGCAAGAATGAGTATCGCTTCCAAGAGACTAGGACTGACAGCAACGCTGGAGCGCAGCGACGGCCAGCATTCCAAGCTCGATGAACTGATTGGACCGGTGGTCTATCGGCTTGAGATCGAGTCCGTACGCGGTAGTTCGCTCGCGGATTTCGATGTTTTTCGAATTCCGATCCAACTCAACACTGAGGAGAGGAGTCGATACGATCAGCTTTCCGAGGTGGTGGCAAGCTATGTTTACGAGCGTCGACAAGACGATGCGGATTTCACTTGGAAGTCGCTGTGCTCCGAAACGACGAACAGCGGCGAGGCAGGAAAGATCCTTCAGGCTTATCGGGAAAAGAAGTCGATCGAGGACCGAGCGATCGAAAAACTGCGTGTACTCGAAGATTTGTTCCGGCTGCACCAAGGTACGCCCATGGTTATATTCGCAGGCTCCAACGCCATGGCGTACGATGTTTCGAGACGTTTTTTGATCCCATGCTTGCTGAACCACTGTGGCAAAGCGGAAAGAATCCAATACCTCAATGGGCTGCGAGACGGACTTTATCCGGCAATCGTAGCCAATCAAGTCCTCGACGAGGGGGTCGATCTGCCCGAGGTTAAGATCGCCGTCGTCATTGGCGGATTGGCATCGACTCGCCAAGCCAAACAGAGATTGGGAAGGATTTTGCGGCGACAGGGAAATGCCAGAGCGATCCTCTATGAAGTCGTTGCGGTCAAAACGAATGAAGCAGGCCGTTCTCGTAAACGGAGGAAGAGCGATGCTTACGCGGGAACTCGCAATCGTAAAATTTGACGGCAGAAACCTAGTTCCAGACCGATTGAATCGGAAGTGCCATTCGGCATACGTCGAATATGCCAATCGAATGCTCGATACGTACAGGAGCGGAGTTGGGCGAACTCGCCGTTCATTGCACCAAAGTATCCTTCGCATCTTCTCTGAACAAAGCGATTGCCCGGAGCGAAGAAAACTAGCCTTTTGCAAATTGCTAGACGATTCCTCGGACTTTCTCAAGTGCGATCGAAGGAGTATTTCGCAATTAAGACAATCTGTGTTCCTTGCGGCTGCAAAGTACCATCCCCTCGTGGTCGAGCAGAACGCACTCTTCGAGAATCAAGAGTCCGAAATCAAGCGAATCATTGCTGCAGAACATGGGATGGATTGGCCTCAACTCCACAATCGTCTCTTCGCGGATCTGATCGAAAACCAAGTGTTAGAAACATTTCATGACTATCCTGATGGGTTGGCCCTGCTAAGTCGGTACAACGTTGCACAAACTCAATGCGTCTTTTTCGATGCTGTACAAATGACGGTTGTTGCAAGACAGGACTACAAGCAAATCTTGCGGTACGCGAAGTTGGCCAGATTGATGATTCGCATCACCAAGCGGTCGGATCATTACTGTTTCGAGTTGGACGGGCCTGCATCGGTTTTACGGAGCACACATCGCTATGGCATCGCCATGGCTCGATTCCTCCCTGGCTTGCTTGCTTGTCGCGGTTGGGACTTGAAAGCGATACTTCGCTCAACACCTTACCGACCACAGATCTCATTCGAGTTGGATGATGCATGCGGCCTCACGAGTCCTGTTGTCGTCGCAAATGAATTCGATTCCAGCGTTGAGAAGTGTTTCGCCATGGAATGGAACCAGTTAGGCCAAAGCGAATGGCGACTAGAACGCGAAACCGAAATTTTGCATCAGGGACAAAAAGTCTTCTTCCCCGACTTTGTGTTTGTGCATCGCGATGGCTTGCGCATCATGATGGAAATTGTTGGCTTTTGGACCCCAGAGTACTTGAGATACAAGTGCGAGGTCTTGAAGCATTTTCGAGACCAGCCCATCTTCTTGGCCATTGCCCATTCCATTTCAGTGTCTAAAAAGGACCCATCGGCTCCTTTGTTTGAACATCCAGCCATCTACTACAAAGAACACATCAAAATGGACGCAGTAATTGGGATGTTGGATACGATGCGAACTCACATACAAAGCGGATGCGCATCGCCTGAACCGAGAGCGTCTACGAGGAATTGAGTGTCGCGAATCATTGAAAACCCGAGCATCA
>JANODW010000882.1:0-6697 GCA_031412875.1 Pirellula sp.
ACGCCGACGATGGTTTCGATGCCTTGATCGTAGAACTCTCTGCCATATGCAACCATACGTTAAGGGGCGCGACCGAATCTCGTCCATAGTTTACCAAGAATCACCCGTGGATGCTGGCACGCAACCGGTCGTTTGTACGAATCGTCGCTGGAACCTAAGGCGAGCGGCAGGCTGAAGCATACTAGCCGTAGCTTGGGACCATTGTCCCGAACGAACAAACGGACGGGACAAAGTTCCCATCCTACGGTAGTAATGATCCTGTCGCTCGCCTAAAAGGAATCGGCTCACCCAGAAGTGGGTAATGAGGATAGAATCAAGGGGATTCCAGGCGTGGCAACCCGGTCAACGGTCTCAGCCCACGTCCATTCCCCTGCTGTCCATCCTAAAAGAGGCAGACCCCCATGAGAAAATCCGTTTTCACGCGTCGCCAGTTCCTCCGGTCGACCGCAATCGCTTCGACCTTTCCGACAATCGTTGCACCGCATGTGCTGGGGCGGATGCTTCAACGCAAGCTGAACTTCGATCCTGTCCGGCAAGAGTTTGTTAACGATTCCGAGGCGAACGGCCTGCGAACGAGAGCAGCTCGGGCCTGGAGTTGATCAAGTAGTCTTGCGCGTTTAGTTTTCACTATGCCGCGCGCACTACAGCACCGTGAGTCCATCGTTTCGGCTTTGGATCCAAGTCCGGACTTCGGGAAGTTTTCCGTACGCAAATGCCAACAGAGCCAACGGATGAACGGTCGGTTTGTCGATCCCTTGCTCCATTTGCAGCTTGCACGAAGTGCATTCGGTGCTCCCGATTTGAGCGGTTGTTTCTTGCATTTTGCTGATCAATCCCCACCCGACGCGCAAACTGGTTCGGTAGGTTTGCTTGCGCATTCCATAGGTGCCCGCCATGCCGCTACAGCCTGCATCCGCGTGCTGAACGGATAGTCCGGGGATGAGTTTAAGCAGTCGCATGCCATTGTGGTTTTGGTCGAGTGCGCGCAGGTGGCAAGGCGTATGGTAGATGACCGTAGTGGTTAACGGTTTCATGTCCAGTTCGAGTTCGTTATTGGAATGCATTTGGTAGAGGTACTGGCCGGCATCCCATGTATTGGCTGCCACCAGCTTGGCATCTTCGTTGTCGAGGATTTGGAGGTACTCATATTTTAGGCAGAGCGCAGCGGTCGGTTCGGTGGTCACGATTTGATAGCCTTGCCGTACGGCTTCTGCAAGTTGTCTCACTTGAGGGCCGATCATGCGTCGAACTTTTTCAATGTCCCCCATGACGATTTTGGTCATGAAGGTGACGGTTTGCCAGGCGGGAACATACACCTCCACGTTTTGATGTTGCAAGACTTCGACCAAGGCGATTCCGACCAGCGGATTGTTCCAGTTTGCATAGTGGTCCACCAAGTAAAGGACTTTGCGCCCCGCTCCTCGATTGGGACGGGTCAATCGATTTTTGGCGGCCCATCGCATGAATGGTTGTTTGGCGATGGAGGGCAATCGACGACCTTGAGCGATCCCAGTTGTTTTCTCTAGAAACCATCTGGCATATCGATTTTCGAGCCCCCAGTTGGCTACCATCGGGATTCGGCTGGCGAGGGTGGTGAGCAGGTCGAGTCGCGAGAGCAGTCGATCGGTCAGACGCAGTCCATTGGTAGCTGTGTACTGTGCTTTTATTTCGACCATCAGTTTAGGAATATCGACCGAGGCAGGGCAATCGATTTTGCATTGGTGGCAATGGAAGCAGAGGTCGGCTATCTCTTTGAGTTCGTCGCTTTCGGCGAGTTGGATGGGAAGTTTCCCGGACATGAGCCCGCGGATCAAATTGGCTTTCGCTCGCGGTGAAGCTTCCTCGGCCCGCGTCGAGCGAAACATGGGGCACATGCGTTCTGTTGGTGCACTGGAGCGGCAACGTCCACAACCGTTGCATGCGTTCGCGGTGGCTTCGAGTGATTCCGTTTCCGGCCAAGCGAGGATGGGCAGAAAGGACTTGCTCGCAATCGCATTTCCGGCGCTGCCGTTGTGAGTGGTTGGGGTTAGTTCGCCTACGGTAGTGGGGACCGTGTTTGCTGGAGTGCGAATCTCCTCTGTCGCCATCGTTCCTGTCCCATTGGGTTCCAAAGGATCGAGGGTTGCACCGAGGTTCGGCTTTCTCTTGGGATGGAGGAGGATGGACGGGGGGCGGAGATTGTCGGTCGTTTTTTGGGCCGCGTCGGTGATGAGTTTGCCTGGATTGAGGATCCCTTTGGGATCGAAGAGTTCTTTGATACGGCGGCAGATGGGATAGAGGTCGCCCAATTGCTGCCTCAGGTAGGAGCTGCGACTGAGTCCTACGGCATGTTCGCCGGAGATGACGCCTCGGTACTCGATTACCTTTTCAAAGATCCGATCCGCGATCCGTTGCATTTTTAGGACGTCGTCGGGTTCGTGGGGGTCTAAAAACGGGCGTAGGTGCAAGTGTCCATGGGCGGCATGCGCAAAGAGTGTTCCGGTCACCCGGTCGGCTTTTAGGATGTTCTGCATCTCGACGAGAAACTCGGGCAGCCGATCCGGTGGAATGGAGATATCCTCGACGAACGGCAGAGGTCTTGAGGAGCCTCGCAGGCGATAAAGGCGAGGGATCACGCGTCGGCTAAGTTTCCAAATGAAGTCGCGTTCGGCGTCATCGACAATGATGCGTGTATGTTGCGTTGAGGGTGAACGGCGGACGATGCGTTGGATGAGGGCACCGAGACGATTGCGAACTTCGGGGACATCGTTCCCCTGCTGTTCGATCAGCAAGAGGGCTTCGGCACCCCGTGGGAGCATCGATTCGTAACGCGGGTCCAGTTCTCGGGCGATCTCAATAAGGCGGCGGTCCATCAGGTCGCAAGCAGCCACGTTGTCGCGTCGGGCATCGAGCGCGGCACGGGCAGCCAGTTCCAGTTTTTCGAAGAACATCAGAACGACGCCGCGGGCACCTGGCATCGGCTCGACTTTGACGGTGGCCTCGGTAAGTATCGAGAGCGTCCCTTCGGCACCGGATTGCAAACGAGCCATATCGACATGGTCATGATCGAACGCGGCTTCCAATCGATAGCCGCAACCGCGCGCGACGCCTCGCCAAGGGGGTGCTTTGGTGATAGCGCGATTGGACCACAGGAGTTGGCCGATTTCTGAGACCAAGTTGTTGAGCTTGGTGTTCGCAGCGTTGGGGACACGCCAAGGGGACTTTTCTAAAAGAACTTGGTCCCCATCGGCCATGACAGCGAGAGCCGAAACCAATGTGGCCCCAGCGGTCCCGTACCTAAGGAAATGGCTCCCCAAGGTATCGATAGCCAGCACGCTCCCTATCGTAGTCACGGCGCGTGTCGGTGGATCGGGCCCAAACACGAGGCGGTCTTTTGCTAAGATCCGATTCATGTCCGCCAAAGCGAGACCAGGCTGCACGCGAGCGATCAGCTTATCCGTATCCACATGCAGCAACCGCCTCATAAACCGTGAGAAATCGAGGACGATTCCCGGCCCGAGGGATTGGCCGGCTAACCCGGTGCCGCCCCCGCGAGGAAAAAGAGGCAACGAATTTTCTGCAGCGTACTTAACGCACTGCGCCACATCGCTAGCATGCCGAGGTCGGACGACCGCCAGAGGCGCGATTTCATAGATGCTGGCATCGCTGGCATACAATTGTGTCCGCAATGGATGGCAGTGGACTTCCCCATCTAATACCCCTTTTAAGTCGGCTTCGATCCTCGACTGGTCCGCATCCATCAGTTATCCGTTCTCAGATTGGTATCGGCTACAATTGCTGGTCCACCATTTTTCTGCCAACCGTTCGTTCCATTCATTGGATTCGGGAGTTGCATGGAGGGCATCGAGCAATTCTCTCGCAGACTGGTAGCGTTCGCCGGGCGATTTTTCGAGGCACTTGAGAATGACCGCATCCAAGGCGGGAGAGATCGTTGCTCCTTGGGTTGCTCTGCGGACACTCGAGGGTGCGACGACTCGTTCGTGAAGGTGGGCCAACAAGACTTTGAGAGTTGCGCCTCCTTCGAAAGTAGTGCGGCCAGTGAGCATATAAAATGCAACACCGCCGACCGCGTAGATATCGGATCGTTGGTCGGCGGGCGTTTCCCCCATGGCTTGTTCCGGGGACATGTAGTGCGGTGACCCCGTCAACGATCCTGCGACGGTGAGCTGCGAATCGCCATCGCTCGTCATCGACTCGGTGAGCGGCTTTGCCAATCCAAAATCCAATAGCTTCACGACATCAAACGTGCCCCCCAACTCGGTCACCATCAAGTTCGCCGGTTTGATATCTCGGTGCACAAGTTGGATCGAGTGGGCTTCGATGAGCGCATTGCAAACTTGCTTTAGCAAAAAGACCGAACGCGCCGGAGTGATAGGTCCTTTGCGATGAACGAGTTCTTGGAGGCTCAAGCCTCGGACGTACTCCATCACATAAAAAAAGGTTCCGTCGGAGGTCCGACCGTAGTCATAGATTGAGATGCTGTTCCAATGATTGAGTTGCGATGTCGCTTTGACCTCGCGTTCGAATCTCGCAATCGCGCGTGGGTCGCCTGCTTTTTCCACTCGAATTACCTTGATAGCGCAGGGTCGCTTCATCAAACGATGCTCGGCTAAGTATACGTCGCCCATGCCGCCGGAGCCAATTTTCTCCTTGAGCCTGTAGCGGCCAAGCTCCTTGGCTTCGTCGGCCTTGGTTCGCAAATACGATATCATGTGAACGCCCGATACGGATGCAAAAACCGTTGCCGCCAACGCCAGGAGCATCTCCACCACGCTGGATGGGTCAAAGAAGAGCATCTCTCGCACATTCTTGTGATTGATAAAGGCGAGCAACGTTGCCATGAGCGGAAAGAGGCAAATCGTAATGACCACCCAAAGCACCTTGGTCCAAGACCTCGGCACAAAAATCGCGTAGGAAAAGATCAACAGGATCCAGCCCGCCATCGGCATCTGTGGAATCAAATCGAAGATCCTCGCCATGAAGACAATTTCGAGATAATGGAGCACGGCGAAGAAGAGGGTGGGGATTCCGAAAATGGTTAATTCACACCAGCGCAAACAACTCGAAGATGCGTTGGGAACCCGAGCCAACCAAACGCCGATACCGATCAGGGCAACGGTAGAGAGGAGTTCGACACTTAAAAAGCCATAACCCAGGTGGAGGCTCGAACTGGTCAGTTCTCGAATGCAGGTCCAAACAGCGAAAATCGCAAAGCCAAAACCGAGTGCCAACGACGCCCCTTGGAGTCGCGTTTGCACCAAGGAGTTATTGCTATGGCTTGCGCCGGTGTCCCCTTCGAATAACTCCATATCAAAACGATCGCTGCTGGAGTCCTTCATCGCAGGGCGCGCCTGGATGGCAAGTGGACTATCGGCATCTAGCGTTTCGTCTTGTGTTCCAGCTACTAAAGCGCTCAAACCACCCCTCGCTCGATTTCGGATTGACCTTTCAGCGGGCGATTATCCGCCCCCATGGTTGGTCACGATTGTAACAGAAAATCCCATCGGTTCACGCATGTTTCGCATAGGTTGGAATGACATAGGGCCCCTCGGGGATGATCGCGATCGCTTTTTCTCCCGATTCCGAAACACTTGCCGCAATTGCGTCTTCGATCGATTCCACCATCTGGACGCCGGTTAACTGCCTCTCATTCCCCTTGAGCCCTTGACTAAAGAGAGATACATGCCCTACTGCCAAGGTTCGCAGCAGCATGTGCGTTTGCCAGCCGTCGATGTCGGCCAAAGGCATTGCTTGAATGCGGTCCAAAAACCCTTGCCTACCCAATGCGAGCAATCTGGCTTGGGACTCGCGATACTCGTGGGAACCGAGCCCTTCTTCGCAGGCGCTTGCGATGATCATTTGCCCACCATCGGCCAAAATTTGAATAGGAGCCACCATCCCTTTGACAGTTTGGTAATACGTTTTATCCAATGGGTAGCCGGCGGCGCTGGTGACGAGCGTATGGAACTGCCGGTCCAGCGGAACCTCGGCGTATCTTTGACAAACGCGACGCTGTCCAAGTGGCTTGTCTCGCAATCGCCAAAATTGACGAAGCTCATGCGCCGGGCCTCATCGATCACCGTATTGATCGCAAACGATTTCCCTAGAACCTTCAGGATTTCCAGTTGCCCCCGGTGCAACGGATTGTTAATTAGGTTGCCATTGCAAGCCAGTGGATCCGCCATGAATCGGTGGTTGTGAAAGGTTCGAATCGTTTCCTCGCCGGCAACTCCAGGCGCGATCACCTTGCGACCCCCGGAATAACCAGCCATAAAATGAGGTTCGACCAAACCGATCGCAATCCGTAGGTCGGCATCGACCAAGTGCCGATTCAAGACAATAGGGATACCATCGGTCGGCGTCTGGCCCAAATCCACCATCCATTCTCGATCGCGTGCAAAATGATTTTCGACGCGAACGTTGTTAAAGACCCAATCGTCTCCGATGACTTCTCGCATTTCGTTGCCCAGGTTTGGGCGGTGCAAGCCGGTGGCAATGAGGATGGTGATGCGATCGAGGGGAAGTCCGCCATCGCGAAGCTGTTCGATGAGCACTTTGAGGATAGGGCCGTTGGGCACTGGGCGCGTGATATCGCAGACCACGATGCAAGCCCGACGGGCATCGCGTGCCAATTCCAAGATCGACGGTGCGTTCACCGGATGCAGCAACGATTCCCGGATACCCAACAACGGGTCTT
>JANODW010000883.1:0-16810 GCA_031412875.1 Pirellula sp.
GGAATGAAATCCCAGTGCAGCGTGGACCCGGCCAATCCGAGCGAGGCCGTTTTGGTTAAGGAACTCAATCCACCAGCCGCATGGATGGTCCGCAACTATGCGATCACCGCAGGGATCGGTGCCATCATGCTACTTGGTCAACTCGTGTCCCTGCTGATGCGGTGCGTAAACGGTGTCACCGTCTCCGAAAAGAATCTCATGCGAGCCATGACCAATAGCACTTGCCCCGTGGAGTCTGGTGATCCGGACCAGCCGCTCATCATTCAAGCCGCCGAGTCGCGAGTGGCAGTTGCGCTCGGACTGTGGATCGGCGGCATCTGTTGGCTAGGGATCGTCACACTGATCGGGTCTTTTGTGTTGCGCGGCAAAGACTGGATTCCCTACCTTTTCATTGGTGGGTTCACTTTAATTGGCGTGGCGTTCTTGGTGGCTGCCATCTATTCAACCCTCCAAGTTTTCAATCCTAGGCCGATACTGGCTTGCAGCCAACGCGATATCTATCCCGGCAGCGAATTCGAACTGAGCTGGATGTTCCGAGGAAATGTCAAAAAGATTCAGCAGTTAGAAATCGTGATCGAAGGGACAGAAAAGGTCTCCTACCGCCAAGGCACCTCCACGCGAACGGAAGAAAAACCTTTTTTCCATCGTCAAATCGTCAACTCCCCGGCCTTCGAAACCATATCGCAAGGATTCGAAATCGTAACGATTCCTATCGATACCATGCACACGTTCAAATCCACCAACAATGCCTTCACGTGGCAAATACGAGTCCATGGCAAGATCCCATTCTGGCCCAATATTCGCGACCGTTTCGAGATCGTCTTGCTCGCACCCCTGCCGCTTGAAACCTCAAGCTAGCATTTCCACTTCGGTGTTGTCGTCGTGTTGCTGGTTATGCTAACCTGACCGTGTGGTTGCTGGTCGCGTTATCCTGTCGGGATGGGCACGTGACCGGAGTGGTTATTATTCTCGATCAGCCAGGGACGGCGATGAACATGCGACAACCAGCCCGTCGAAACGGAGCTAGTGCGACGGCCAAGCGAAAGAGGCTTGCTAGAGGAACCGAAATACTGCAGCAATCTGCCCAGTCGATTCAATCCTTGGCGGAGTCGTTGGACGAAGAATTCCTCGTGGCTGTAGACAAGCTGATCGCCATGCGGGGGTGCCTGATCGTCTGCGGGATTGGCAAAGCAGGTCTCATCGGCAAAAAGCTGGCCGCGACGTTTTCCTCGACCGGCACACGAGCGCACTTTCTCCATCCATCCGAAGCGGTGCACGGCGATCTTGGTCGCATCGGACCGACCGATGTGGTATTGATTCTGTCCAACAGTGGCGCGACCGAAGAAATCGTCCGCATCTTGCCATTCATCGCTCGCAAGGCTGCCGGTTTGATCGCCATTACCAGCGGTGCCAATAGCCCCTTGGCAAGAGCAGCCGATATTGTTTTGGTATTGCCTCCGAACCGAGAAGCATGCCAGCACAATTTAGCGCCCAGCACCAGCACGACGGCCATGCTGGCCATGGGGGATGCTCTGGCATTGGTCGTCAGCGAAGCCCGCGAGTTCAGTGTGCATGATTTCGCCGAATTGCATCCCGGCGGATCTTTAGGCCGAAAACTTGCCATCGTCGACGAAGTCATGCGTCCCGCGTTGGACTGCCGAGTTGCATCGTCGCAAACAACCATCCGTAAAATGCTTGTCGATGTTTCTCGACCCGGGCGACGAACAGGAGCAGTCATGCTGGTTAGCTCCGAAGGCAAATTGGAGGGAATATTTACCGATAGCGATCTGGCAAGGCTCTTGGAACAACGACGCGAGGGGGACCTCGACTTGGAAATTTCCAGATTGATGACCCGGACTTTTTCCGCAGTTCGCTCCGGTGCCCAATTGATGGATGCTATCGACATTATGGTCCAGCACAAGATTAGCGAGTTGCCCGTGGTCGACAGCAGCGACAAGCCCCTGGGCATGATCGACATTACCGATGTGCTGGGACTCGAACACGAGGCGGCCAATGCAGTCCAAAAACATCCGAGTGAATCGACTTCCGATTGGACGGAAGAAGACAACCAACCGATCGAGTGGCACAATGGGCCAATGACACTTCGTCTATTCGGTCCCGATAACTAGAGGAACTTTCGATGGCGCCACGCGACACAGAAATTGCGAAACCGATCAAGTTGATTTTGTCCGATGTGGACGGCGTGCTGACCGATGGAATGATCACCATCGACAACGCCGGAGTCGAAAGCAAATCGTTTCATGTGCGGGATGGGCATGCCATTAAGATTTGGCGCAAAGCAGGCTTCCAATTCGGACTATTGACAGCCCGCAACTCGCAGATCGTCAAACTGCGTGCGGCCGAACTGGGGATCACGATGGTGCGGCAAGGCTTTTCTGAGAAATTGCCGGCGGCTCGTGAGATGATCCAACAAGCCGGCTTCGAAATGAGCGAGGTTTGCTATATCGGAGATGATCTTCCAGACCTCTCGGTGATGGTGGAAGTCGGGCTGAGCGCCACAGTGGCCGACGGGGCCGCGGAAGTAAAACAGGTTGCGCGCTGGACCATGAATGCGGCCGGTGGAAAGGGGGCCGTTCGTGAATTGATCGAGCGGCTGTTGAAAGCCAAAGGGCGCTGGGAGGACTTTGTGCCTAACCGGCTGACATAATGTTTTTCCGCGACTATTTTCGAGTCTTGGTCTCGCTCTTTGTTCTGTTCGCGCTTTACCACGTGACGGTGTTGCCGTTTCTAGAGCCAGGACCGCGATCCACCAGCAAATCGTGGCCTAGTGTTCCCACCGTCATGCGAGACAACTGGTGGGAAGATTTTTTCCAAGAAGGGGACTGGCAACGAGACAAAGAAAATCCACCTCGCGTCCTCAAGACCGAAACGGCGACCCTCCTCTTTCAATCGAGGGAACAAAAATCCGAAACGCGATGGCTGGTCAAACCGCTGACCATCCTGATCCCCCAACGCGATGCCTCAGGAAAAAAACGCGCCGTCATCATTCGCAATAACGAAGGAGCAGAACTCCAATTCGAAAGAGAAGTGAACTGGACAGCAGAACTTCCACCGATCGTGAGCGGCTTGCTACTTGGCGAAATCTCCATCTACTCTCCGTCCGATGACGCCAAGAAAAACAATGAAATGCGAATCAGCGCTCGCGATCTGCGCATCAACAAAAGAGAAATATGGACCAACCAAAGGATTCGCTTCCAATATGGCAACTCGCTCGTAGAAGGAAGCGATTTGAAAATTGTACTCGACAAAGGCCTCCTCACTTCTCAGGCCACCGGCGAAAAGAAAGAGACCCCGTTCAATGGACTGGACCGGATGGAACTCACCTACGTCGAACGGGTCCATATCGGCCTCGACCCCGGCGGACTTTTGCCTCGCAAAGACATCCCGGACATCGCATCCCGACAAGCCCACGCGACACTCCACTGCGGCGGCTCTTTTGTTTTCCAATTCCATCAATCGACCGCAACCCTCTCGCGAGGAGTGCATATGGAACATATTGTTCAAGGTCTCCCGATCGACACCTTTGATTGCAATGAACTTGAAATGACCGTCGGCTGGCAGCCCAATAAATCGAACCCTCAACCCGTTGCTACCGCCGACAAACAACCTTCCAACTGGCAAGTCGAACGGCTCAAAGCAGTCGGTTCGGCGGGCAAAAACAACAGTGACCATTCCGGATGGCTCCGACTCAACGCGCCCGGCATGCAAGCGGAAGCCATCGGCCAATTCTTGGACATGGACATCCTCAATGGGACGTTTTCGCTGAGCAACCGATTGCCCCTTTCCACCGCCCGCGAGATCACGCCGGTCTACCTCAAACGCGAAGCCGTTCAAGTCTGGTCACCCGAAGTCCAATATCAAACCGCAGAATCGATCGCAGGCTCCGCGCAAGACCCCTCCAAAACAGCGATTCCCGATTTCAAAAATCGGCTCGGTGCCGTATTAGCGCAAGGTGCGGGACGCGCCCAAATGGAAAGCAATGGCGATACCTGGAAACTCTCATGGGGCGAAAGACTTCTGGTGCGCCCCGATCCCAATGACCTCGCCAAAGATCTCGTCGATATCAAAGGAAGCGCCAATATCAGCAGCGAATCACACGGTAGATTCCGTGCCGAATACCTTTACCTTTGGTTCAACCCGACCGCTCCGAATAGCACCCCTCCCACCGGCAACGGCAACGCTTTCCAATGGCTACCTGATCGCATCGAAGCCGACGGAATGGTGGATGTCAATTCACCCACTCTGCGCGCTACCGTCGAAAAAATGCAGGTCTGGTTCGTGTATCCCCCAAACGAAAAGAATCCGGCCATCGCAGTCACCTCGGTCCAGGCCCCCAACTCGCCGGCACTTAACACCACCACTCAAACTACCCTGGGCGGCGCACCGGCCAATTCCGATCGCATGCGCGCTAGCCCCGAGCTGAATCTGATGCCTTCCACGCGACCGGTACAGTCACCGCTCAAACAGCCGCTCGCGTCGAGAAACGAATCCAAACCGAAAGGCTTCTTGTCCGCAAACCCAGCATCGCCCTTGGTCGTGACCGCAAAGACAATGATCGCCAAAGTGCTTCGCTCCGGCGAGGATAGCCGAGTCGAAAACATGAATCTCAATGGCAACTTCACGTTGACCAAAAGCCAACTCTCCGACGATTCGCCTTGGCCGGTCAACGTTACCGGCCATTCGCTGCAACTGAGCCAAACCGAAGACGGATTCAGCGACATGACGATCGTTGGACTGCCGAGCAATGCGGGCACCCCTCCAAAACTTGCCAAGGTTGCCGTTGGCAGTGGATGGGTGGTGGCTCCCGAAATGAAACTAAAACAGGGGGACAATCAATTTTGGATCGACCATCCAGGCACTTTTTTGATGCCGGTCGAAGTGCTTCAGCAAAACAAGTCCACACCACCCAACAGCACCAGTTTGGTCAGCCTCCCAACGCCTCTTAATGCGGCTCGCGCTAACAATGGATTTTCTCCTGCCTATCCTCCCAACATCGAAAACGCAAACACAGTGCGATGGCACGAAGCGCCGCTTCTAAAGTGGGGAGGACGGATGACCTTCGATGGTCGCACCGCACGCTTCGGAGGCGGAGTTACACTCGATTGCAAAATGGACACCGACCCCAAAACGCTTTGGCACATCGGGGCTAGCTCCAATCAAATGTCCGTCGAAATGGAAAAACCCGTTTCGATGAGCAATCGAGTCGAGGACGCGTCTTCGCCACCATCGAGGATCTCGATCATTCGATTCGAGGACAATGTCGATGTCCAAGTCGTGCAGACAGATCTTCAAGGGCGACGTCGATCGATGGAACATATGAAAGTCCCTCAACTCGATGTTCTCGTTGCGAACCAACTCTGGATGGCTCATGGGCCCGGTGAAATCCTAAGCAGACGGCTGGGCAACGATGGGTCCATCGGTGGCGTGTTCTCGACCTCGGCGACCCCGAAACCCTCGTTACCCGAACGCGAAGCAGACAACGTGAAGCAGTGCATTCATTTAAGCTTCGCTGGCCGCATGGAAGGGGACATGGCTCAGCGCAAGGCAACTTTCTACGATCGAATTCTGGCAATGCTCGGCCCCATCGCTTCGTGGGAGGACGCGCTCAACGTGCATGCCGTCGATCGACCTGGTCGCAACCAAAGCATTCTGAACTCCGATCGCCTTGAGATCTTTGATGCGTCCAGCTTGAGCTGGAACCAACCCCCGAATCGAGTTCCGAACGGCAAAGCCGACTCCGCATGGGAAATCGCCGCGATCGGTCGCGTTCATATGCAATCAAGCACCGATACAGGCGAAGTGAACGGAGTTGGAGAAAGCCTCAAGTACACTGCGGTTACCGATACCGTTCGCATCGACGGCACTCCCCAACAACCTGCCCACATCAGCGCTAATGGATTCGAGGGCTACATCCGATCCGCCTCGTATCGCCTTAAGACGGGCGAATTTGAAGGCCAGATTTCGAAAATCGAAGGGAACCTGCCAGCCAATCTTCAGCCAGGAAATGGCACGGCCGCGCCTCCAAAAACATCCACTAACCGCAACCCGAATAACGGCGGCGGACTGCAATCCCCCCGCGATCTGCCTCTCCGCTCCTCTCCCAGAAACTGAGTGATTTAGCCGAGCGGTAGGATATGTACTCCCGTAGGATGGGACCATCGTCCCGTCCTTTCATTCGTTCGGGACGATGGTCCCATACTACGGCTGCGGTCAAGGTCGTCGGGCAGGTTGCGGGTAGAGGCAACAGTTGGCTGGGCAAAGATCATGGCTGGGGCCATACTGGCCAACATACGGTCGCTCGGTATCGCAGGACAATCGCTCTTCGATCAAGTCGACGATCATCGAGATGAATCTCGGATGAACACCCACCGTTGCCGCTCGAACAAATTGAATCCCCTTTTCTTTGCATAGATCCGATGCTTCGTGATCCAAGTCGTAGAGGACTTCCATATGGTCCGATATAAAACCTAACGGCTGAACAACGACGCGTTGGATGCCGCGCTCGGAATGAAGTTGCTCGATCCGATCGCAAACGTCAGGTTCCAACCACGGTTGTTGCGGCGGCCCTGAGCGGCTTTGGAAAACCAGCTCCCAATGCGAATGACCGGCTGCTTGGCAAATCAGTTTCGCAGACTCGCGAAGCTGCTCTTCGTATCGCGAGTTGTCCGCCATCGTTTTTGGGATGCTGTGCGCAGTGAACAATACGATTGTCTCGCTGCGAACTTCCACCGGCAATTGAGCCAACGCGTCATGCAAGCAGTCTTTCTGAGCCGCGATAAAATCAGGATGATTGAATGCCTTGCGAATCTTCTCGATCTTGGGCGCACCATCTCCGACCGCAAGCTGCGCGGCGGCCAAGTTCTCTCGGTACTGCCGACATCCACTGTAACAACTGAACATCGAAGTGAAAAACGCAATCGCACGCTTGCGCCCGTCCGCTTCCATCTGGCTCAAAGTATCGGGCAACAACGGATGCCAATTTCGATTGCCCCAATAGATGGGCAAATCGAGACCGCGTCGTTTGCACTCCTGTTCGACTGCTGCAATCAGTTGCCGACACTGTTCATTGATGGGGCTTATGCCGCCAAATTTTTGATAGTGTTCGGACACTTCTAACATCCGCTCCCTCGGAACATTCTTGCCTCGCAAGACGTTTTCGAGAAACGGCATGACATCGTCCATCCCTTCCGGACCCCCAAAAGAAACAATCAATATGCAGTCCACTGGAAGCTCGTCCAAAGGAGGCAATGGGAACATCGGACAAGCGGGCGTGGCAGGGGTTGTGGACATAAACGAATAGGCTACTCAAGTAAGGGGTCAAATCACTTCGGGCCATTATTACCGAATGCCAAGTGTTGGATAAGTGCCCGACCTGCCACCCCGTCCGTAGGTCGCTTGTGCCGCAAGCGACTTTCCCCGCATATCCGTAGGTCGCTTGTGCCGCAAGCGACTTTCCCCGCCTATCCGTAGGTCGCTTGTGCCGCAAGCGACTTTTCGGCCCTGTACAAAACTCATTAGTTGCACCCGGCAAGTGCAACCTACCTCTGTACCCATTAGTTGCACCCGGCAGGTGCAACCTACCCGGGGCATGGTTCTGCTCCGAAGAGTCTCGTGCTGAAATAACGTTCTGCTCGATCGCACAAAATCGTCACCACGACCGCTTCCTTGGAAAGTGCAGTTGCATACCGCAAAGCGGCCGTCATGTTGGCCCCGGATGACGAACCTACCAGCAACCCAAACTCCCGATTGAGCCGCAACGTCATCTCCATCGCTTCGTACGAACTTACCTTGCAAGTGCCATCAATAGCAACGCCGCGAAGCAGCGGTGGTACAAAACCGCCCGCAATGCCTTCGATCCAATGGCAACACGCTTCCTCCCCCGCAAGCAACGCGGATTCCGACGGTTCCATCGCATAGATTTGCGTTTCTGGCCTCGCCTTTTTCAGCGTTTTGCTGCAACCTGCTAAGGTCCCACCGGTCCCGTATCCGGTGACAAAAACATCGATTGGGCCAGGTGCATCGCGGAGGATTTCTGGACCCGTCTCATGCTCATGGTCGAGCGCATTGAGCGGGTTTTCAAATTGATTCGGGAGGAAATAGTCGCTGTTCTCTGCCGCCATCCGCCGGGTCATTTCGATTCCAGCTTGATATCCTGACTCATCGAATAAAATCAACTCGGCCCCGAAATGCTTGATAATCATCCTCCGCTCGCCGCTGGCGCGCCGCGACATCACAATCGCAACCTTGTACCCACGCGCTGCCCCAACCATCGCAAAGGCAATTCCCGTATTGCCACTGGTGCATTCCAAAATGGTCGTGTTCGCATGGATGAGCCCTTGCTCCTCCGCGCTCGTAACCACCGTCCGCGCAAGTCGATCTTTGATGCTGCCACTCGGATTAAGGAACTCGCACTTGCACCAAACTGTCCTCTGCTCGGTTTCGAAATAAAGCGGAATCATCGGCGTGTTGCCAATCAATCCCAACAAGGCGTCGCCGCGTCTGGGCGTTTTGTTTTTAGTGAGCATGCAGCAAGTAAGCCCCAGCTTCGCTGAGCAAAATTTGGAAAGTTCCCGCAGAATGGTTATCATACATTACAACGCAACAACCAATCAGACGATCCGCGAATCCATTAAAAACGGTATCTTGATGTACCCTTGATCGGCACAAACCAATCCATCAACGAACTGAACACTGGGGGAGCAAATTTTGCACAACAACCGGAAGCGTGTTGACGGCACTAACAAATCTTCGCGTGAAAGCCCATGCGAGGTACGGACTGTCAATACCGAAGAACTTCTGGAAAAGCTCGCCAACTCTCCCTGTGCTAGGCGTGAAATCCCCGAAAGCCAGTCGCTCGAGGATTACTTGCTAGTCACCCAAAAGGGGCGGTCTCGTTCCGGACAACACTAACTCAGTGCACAATCCTATTTAGTTGAACAATCGACTCATGCATTGCAAACCGCATTCGATGGCCTGAGTTCCAGCCCTCCATTGCGGCGATTCGATACTAACAGGGAATGCGAGAAAATCGGCACAAAACGCGAACGCTTGCATTGATTACCATCCGGTTTATCGTATCTAATGAAACAGGCGGCACTCGCCTACCAAAATCGCTTAACCCGCAAGTGGGGCCAACATGAAGTTCTCAATCGTCCGCAAAACATCTTCTGGAATGGCTCTGTCGATCCTCTTTACTGGCATGACTGTGGGTACAGCAAGTGCCCAGCTAGGTGGCACAACAGGTTTGGGGGGGACGACAGGCTTCGGGGGGACCTCTGGTTTGGGAGGGTTATCGAGTGGTCTAGGGGGGTCGACTGGCTTAGGCGGCTCATCTGGTCTCGGCGGTTCTACCGGTCTGGGAGGCTCCACAGGTCTGGGGGGCACGACGGGTGGTGTGGGTGGTGCCGGTGGTGCAAAATTACCTGGCTCTTTCGGAGGACCGGGCGTAACCGGCGTACCGAAAATTGAACTCACCAAAAGCGATCCGACTGCGGCATTTTCTAACGGTTTAACCGTGTCCGGTGGAGCTGCAGGTAGCTCGTTCGGTTCGGCCGCAATGAGTACTACAGCCGGCGGCCTCGGTGGGGGCGCAGGTGCAGGTGGCAGCGCCATCGGTGGTTTGGGAGCCGGCGGCTTTGGGGGTGGACGGCTAGGAGGACTTGGCGGGATCGGTGGACTTGGCGGCCTGGGCGGTGGGCTCGGTAACGCGTCCGCACAAGCCAAGAAAGCGATCCGACCGATCGTCAAACCGGATATCGAGATCGAACGTCAAACCCCATCCGAAACGGCCAATATTGCTCAAGCCCGAGTTAGCCGATTATCGTTGCCTAAAAAACTGCGAGGAGTAACCGCATCCGTGGAAGGCGGAACGGTCGTGTTACGCGGTCAAGTGGCTACTTTGTCGGATAAGGCCATGATGGAGCGTTTGGTGATGCTTGAACCTGGAATTGATTCGGTGCGGAACGAGGTGCAAGTGATGACACGTCCATCGGAGAGTATTCAGGCGTCACCCAACCGTTAACATGCTTCGTCGTCATCTTGGGCAATGTCATGGCTTTCGGCGGTCCAAAACTTGCCGTTGCCAAACCTGCCGTCGCTGCCATAGCTGAACTTGCGGCAGCGTCATTCACCCCCGAAACATTCGCTGTCGGTGCGTTGTTCAAATGCGTTTCGTGGATATTCGAATTAGGGACAAAGCCGGCTGCCTGCGCATAACTAGCCTGGATGGTGTTAGATGTCTGAGGCATTTGCCACGCATCATTCTGTCCACCCGTAGCACCGTTGGACGCAGTTGGCGCTCCGCCAACTCCATGCATGAGTGAGCTGGTGGGGACTTGGATCGTTGTTGTTCGCAGTCCGCTTTCTGGATTGGCTGCCGGTCCTCCCCTGAGATCGATCTTTGGGTTGGGGGCCGAAACAGGAATCATCGCAGACATTTGTTGGATGAGTCCTTCATTCGTGTCCTCACCGCTTCCGGGCAGATTAAGACTCGCTGCCGTGCCTCGCACCATTTTTCCATCCTTGGCGAGGAATGTCGGAATCAACATGATCTTCTTGGCCGGTCCGTACGCTTCATCCCAAGGGATCCAAACACTATAGGATGCGCCCAACTCTCCTTCAGTGAAGTGGGTCGTGAGCTGTTCGGCGGTAAACCGGAACCGCTTGGTGGCTAAGTTGAGGTCCTCAGTCGACTTCTGTTTGTGCGTATCGTCAAAACCGTAGACCACCAAGTCCCCTTCGACCGGGATGGCCTGCGTCTTTTCATTGTAAAAATAAAAACGCCCGCCAAACCCTCGCGTCGGTGCTTTGCCAGGGAGAGTTAGAATGTCATGCGACCAAGTCACCGTCATCGATTGCGGGATCTGATACTCCTTCTTTTTGAACGAGAACCAACTAGCATCTTTTTTCTTCCGTTTGTTGCCATTGGAATCGATCATGACCGTTTCGCAACCTACCAAGGCAAATGCAAAAGCGATGGAAACACATCCGAGCAGTGGCTTCTTGAATCGATGCATGGATAGGATACTCATGAGTAGTGGAGCGTAATGGTAGGAAGTTGTGGGGTGTACGGCACCCACCTTAGTAGCGGGAGGGCGCAAGCCCTCCGGTGTCGTATCTGAAATCGCAATAATTCTTTACAGGTCCTCACCGGACGGCTTGCGCCGTTCCGCTAAAGTGAGCGCCATCGGCAGCTAATATCTATTACTGCAGCGCGCCGTGGCCCTATAGTCGCCTTTCGCTCCGCGAAAGTGAGCGTCTGCGGAGCAAAAATCGACACTTTGCGCTGTAGTACTATCTACCGTTTGCTACTCGAGTCACTGGAGGTCGGACTGGCGTGTAGGATGCGGGTGCAACATTGCCGTTATTCGATTGCATCATTTGTTGGTAACTTGAGTTCTGGATAGGTGAAGCCGAGTTCACTGAAGGCTGAACGGAACTGCCGGACGAGGAGTCGAGCAGGGTCCTTGTACTATTAGGGTTCGAGCGAACAGGGGTATTGATCGGGTAGCCGTCGAGGATCTCCGTTCCAGGCACACCGTTCATCGGCTCTGGCTCGCCCATCATCATTCCGCCAGGCGAAGTTCGATTGCCGGGGGTCACCGTGGGTTCGACGTCCGGGTAGATAACCGGAGACGCGGCCGGTCCCCACAAACCGTTGCCCGCGGAAAGTCCGACGTCGCCATGGATGTTGAGGAGGTCCGCCATGCACCAGCTCATGCGAGACGACTCCACACTTTTGATAGTTTGGATTTTCTCATCGTTGTTGAAATTGATGACGCGTGGAGTCATGACGACCAACAACTCGGTTCGACTCTCCGCTTGACTATCGAATCGGAACAACGCTCCAGCGATCGGAATATCCGCTAGCCATGGTATGCGCCGCGATCGTGTGCTTCGCGTTTTAGTGATCAGTCCAGATAGGACCACCGTTTGGCCATCGTAGGCAGTGACACGCGTTTGAGCTTCGGTGGTAAAGATGATGGGCGAAAGAATCGAGTTTCCGTTTGGGTCGACTCCGACAGGTACACCCGATGCGGTCGGCCCCAGGCTAGATCGCTGTACCGCGACGATCATATTGATCAAATTGTCCTCGTTTGTGCGAGGTTGGATCTGCATGATCAGTCCCACAGGAACGTCATCAATGTTCTGTTGTGTCCCCTGCACTCCCAAAGTGGAACCTTGGATACGCGGCACTCGTGAGCCGACTTGAACATTGGCGACATTGTTATCGATGGTCATCAAGTGAGGTCGAGACAGGATCTGGACACGATTTGCATCTTGCAACGCGCGGAACAGCATGTTGACCGACTCGCTCCCAGCCGCCAAAACCAGACCACCATAACCAAGCGTGGCATTGGATCGGCCCAGCCCAAAGCCCGAGGTGCCCATGCCCGCGACGTTTTGGGTTCGTCGTTGTTGAGCCGCGGGCGTTGTTACCGACAACGGATTGGGATTCACGTTGAAAGCGGGACTGCTCAACGTGCCTCCGCTGGCACTATTGCGATCGAACAGCAACGAATCCTGAAGCCCGAATTCGGTACCCAGGTCGAAGTTGTCATCGAGTGTAACTTCGGCAATCAAGATCTCAACCGAGATCATCGGTTGCTGCCGATCGAGGCGTTCGATGATCTGGCGGATCATTGGCATGTAGCTTGGAACGGCGCTAACGATCAGGCTATTGGTATTGGGCTCCGCCACCACGAACACTTCTCGCTCGATGCGTTCGATGGCGCTGAAGAGTTGGCCCGAAGATTGCTGCCCCCCTTGGCCTTGTACACTCGTTTGAATTAGCTGTAGCTGCGTCCGTTGTTGTGAGATCAAGTTGGTGACGGCGGTTGCAACGTCGGTTGCTGAACTATTTCGAAGCCAGATGACTTCGTTCTTTCGCTGCCGAGTGCTTTCTTCGTCCAATCGCAACAGCAAGACCTCGATGACATCCAAGTCCGATTTCGAGCCCGATGCGATGATGGAGTTGGTGCGAGTCTCTGTGGCAATACGCAGTGGAACCAGCGAACTCTCAGCACCACCGGAGATTGCAGCTTGATTCTGCAAACCGAAAATGCCCCCTAGTCCATTGTTGGTCGTGTTCTGATTTTGAGTCGTCGGTAGGCCAAAAGCCAACTGCAACGTCGTAGCCAACGTTGTCGCATCTCCATTCTTTACTTCAAAGACTTTGATGCTAGCTTCTACTTTGGAGGGTATGTCCAGTTGTCTAATAAGCTCTTTAACGAGCGGCATGCTCTTGGCGGGAGCGCGAACCACGAGGGCGTTGATCGTCGCGCTGCTGTTCACAATGACTCCTGAGAGCAAGCCCGAGTTTCCGCCGACGTTTAGCCGGCTACTTGGCACGCTTGCTGAAGTTCCCGACGCGGAGTTTCCACCCTGCTGCTGTTGCTGTTGGTTATTGCCTGTAGTGGAGGGAGCTTGCGTGCCATTGATCGCGGAGCTCAAAATCGGTTGCAGTTCCGATGCCAATGCGAACTTCAAAGGAATGATTTGGATTTCGCTCTCGGCTGGACTGGAATCGGCATCGATGTCTGCGACCAATCGCGCCACTTCAGCGAGATCGCGAGGGGAAGCTTGCACGATCAACGAATTGGTACGGTAGTCGGCAATCGCCTTGACTCGTGGCACCAAGCCTGTGGATGCAGTAGCCGCGTTCCCTTGGCCTCCTTGCGCGTTCGTTGCAGCGGTTCCAAAGACCTTGCCGATGGTCGCTTCTGCATCCACGGCCGATGAATTGATCAGTTTGAACACACGCAGTTGGCTGTTGGGGTCCAGAGGCGTATCGAGCTTGGCTATGACATCCATGATGCCCGCCATAGCTTCCTTGCGACCGATCAAAAGCAGCACGTTGGGGGTGCCCAACGCGGTGATTTCAATCTGACCTTGGCGCGGCGTGAATACTTTGGTGTTGAGATCTCTCAAAATGACTTCGAGAGCTTGTCCATTCACATGCTTGAGTGGAATCAATTCGATTTCAGGCTTAGTATCTTCGCTTTGCTTTTTGATCTGATCGATCACCTGCTGAACGCGCGCAACGTCTCGCTTGCTCCCCTTGATGATCACCAAACCCATCTCCGGTACAAAGGAGATATCCACGTCGCCGATCAATCCGCTGCCAGAGGTGATCGAATCCGGCGACGCGACGATGGTTGCACGATCGTTGCCGCCGGGCATTTGCGCCGTTCCGAGGGCCTCGTCCTCTTGGCCAGGTACTTGACCAGGTTGTTGTCCCGGTTGTTGTCCCGGTTGCTGGTAGGAAGCCATCTTCACCAACTTGATCGCGCGCTCGATCCGTTCGGGTGTGGCTGGACTAAACGGGATGATCTGGGTCGGACGCTGAGGATCCGACTGTCCGATATCGATGGCGGTCACGACTTGCGTCCAGCCCATCACATTGGTAGCGGTCCCTTGCAAACGGACTTCGTTGTTGCGACGGTCGATCTGCATGATCTCTTGAACGGAGTCTTTTGACACAAGCTTGAGCTGGGCGAGTTCGCCATTGTTGCTCGCCGTGATCGTCAGCTTGGGACCAGCCAATCGCCCGACTGCATCCTCCAATTCGTAACCCGAGATACGTTGCAGCTTATACTGGTTTTGTTGAACGGCTCGAGGGATCATGTTCCCACGAAGGTCAGTTGCGATCGACCCGACCTGCTGCCGAACGGCGTCGACGAGCTGGGAAATTTGCCTTTGCGTTGCTTCAGGAGCCATGACCATCAGCCGGTTGGAGTTCGGCTCGTTGGTGACCCGAACCCGTTTGTCCGCTCCAAACTGAGCTTGGATACGGGCTCCTACCTCGCCCACGTACTCCAAGGGAACATCGTAGATTTTGATTTGCGCATCGACCGCGCTATTGGCTGGCCGCGAGTTGGTTTGATTTGGAATCTGCGCAGGTTGAGGAAACTGGGTTTGCGGCACACCTCCCTGTGGGGGCGGCAAGAAGAATGGGGTATTTGCGGTATTTTGCTGGACTGCAGAAGACTGAGGCTTAGCGAATGCGTTCACTCCGTCGCGGGGCGAGGAAGGCATATTCGCATTGGGCATCGATTGCATTTGCGCCATCGCATCGGCTGCGATGAACCAGGGAGAGACCGCTAGAATCGCCATTCTGAGCACGTGGCGACTGGGGCGAGGATGGAGTTTTCTAGTTTTCACAAGCCA
Organism: Pirellula sp.; assembly: GCA_031412875.1. Lineage (GTDB taxonomy): Bacteria > Planctomycetota > Planctomycetia > Pirellulales > Pirellulaceae > JBKCUI01. The sequence goes on from JANODW010000883.1 coordinate 15,190, forward strand.
ATTCCCTTGTTCAGATCCCGGGCTGTCGAAATGACAATGGCCCGCATTCATCGCTTTAATCGGAGCTTTCGTTACAGGCACTACAGTCAAAATTGCTTTCCAAGCCCTCAATCTTTGTCAAATTGGAGGAACGAACGGAATACCACCGCCAGGATGGGACGGCCAAGAAGTCGAATTTCGAAACCGTAAAAATTGAAAATCCAACTTCTAATTCGTTGGGAAAACGTTTTGAGCCAATTAGTTTGAATCAATGAGTACTTTTCGAACTTCGGAGTGCCTTTAAGGTCACTTCTCGTCTTTTGCTATCTAGGTTGGAACCGTTCATGTATCCGGTAACCATGCTGCGCTCTTTTTGGTTTCCCGCGAATCTCCGCTCGGCATTTGCCGGATTGGCGATCCTCTCGACTCTCTTTGCTTCCACGGAATCTCGGGGGGACTTGATTGTCTATCGAAACTTCAACCAGTTCGCTACCGCCATCTCGGGACGGGCAACCAGGACGGTCGACTTTGATTCGACTCCCTTAGGAACCACACTTACCAACTCGACCTATCAAGGACTCGTTTTTGGTGCGAACCCCAATTTGCAAGGAAACTTGCGGATCACCGATGGGACGCCGACGATTACGGGCGGGCTCAAGGCTTTTTCTGGAAGCAATTTCCTTGGCTCCGATGCGGGAGAGTTGATCACATTGGGAACAAACCAGTCCTTTTCCTTCTCGTTTCAAGCCAACACGAGCGCTGTCGGATTCTACTTCCTTTCAGAAAGCCAATTGAGTTCGGGGGAACTCGGTTTCCGCATAGGAGCAACGTCCGCGGTGATCGATACTCAGAACGGAAACGAGATTCCTCTGATTCCTGCTTCGGGCAGCAACAATGTTCCTTCGTTCGCTTATTTCGTAGGGATAGTCGATACGAATCCTCTCGGAATTTTAGCTCCCGTAACAGTGTTCCCCGGATCATCCACCGCGTTTCCATTTGGCATCGACAACATTATCACCGCTGTACCCGAACCCACTTCGATGGCTCTTTTGGGCTTGGTCCTATGCGGCGGATGTGCAAGACGCTGGTGGCGAAAACGAAAACGCTAAGTCGCTCCCAAAGCGGGTTTGACACTGGCGAGCAAATAATTTGACGACGGAATTAAAAAGCAGTAATATGCCCGTCTCGTTCGTTTGCGTGAAAGCATCCGACCGAGCAGAGTGGCGATAAAAAACGCATCTGTCTCTTCCTATCTCATGAGGTGTTCTATGCGACGCGGTCTTCTCGCCCTCCTGGTTGTTCTTTCGTTGTTTTCTAGCAGCGGCCAAAGCGGAACGTTCATCGTCGCGTCCGACGCGGCACAGATTCGATTGATGCTCGAATTACGAGCTCAACAGTTCCTCAATCGAGCAACCTTCGGCGCGAAGGACTCTGAGATCGCGAGCCTCGCAGACTCTATGGCCACTCTCGGCATCGAAGCGGCATGTTCGAAATGGATCGACGATCAGTTTGCCCTGCCGACCACCTTCCATACGCAGACCATCAAAGACTTTATGGCGGCCGATGGAATAACCCTCTACAACGACAATGCCAAAAACATACTTCGTTATCGGCACCACGCTTGGTGGCACAACGCGATCAC
>JANODW010000884.1:0-10289 GCA_031412875.1 Pirellula sp.
GGACGCGTTCAGCAGTGTCCTCGCCAACTACGTAGCATCCCGGCGAGGCAGACCATGATATTGTTGAACAGTTTGCTCGCGTTCGGAGCCGCCGCGTTCGCTATCCCTCTGCTGATCCATCTGCTGAATCGCAACAAATTCCAGACGGTCGATTGGGGCGCGATGCAATTGCTCCAATCCTCCCGCAATCTGAACGCGCGCCGAATGCAATGGAAGCAGTTGTTGCTATTGCTGCTGCGATGCGCGTTGCCTGTGCTGCTCGCATTGGCGATGGCCCGCCCACTCCTGAATACATGGTTGTCTGCCGACGGTCGCTCTCCAATCTCGCTTGCGATTGTGCTGGATGATTCTATGTCGATGTTCGCCGACCCAACATCGCTATCCCAAACCGACTCGGCATCCCATTTTTCCCTTGCTTGCCAGTCGGCCGCAGAACTGCTCGAAGCGCTCCCCGCAGGAAGCAACGCGATGCTCACTCTAGGCGGTAGCAAGCCGGAGTCGATCGCTGAACAGGTGCCCGATTTGCTCGCAACGAAAATACGCGCTCTCAGCAAACGGTCGCTGCCCGCCGGCCATTTCTCTTTGCAGGATTCGTTGCGCCCATCATTGCAATGGCTTTCGACAAGCTCCCACCCGCGCAGACAACTCGTCCTGATCTCCGATTTCCAAAAACACGAATGGTCGGACATGCTCTCCAACCAAATGGCAGACGCCAGCAAGCTCATCGAGGACCAAGCCATCCGTCCCTCCCTCGCCTTCCTGCGAGTCGGCCAAGCGGACACTGAAAAGCTATCCGAACCCCCCAACCTTGCGATCGATGCGTTGGAGCTTTCTCCCTCCGTCCTCGCCGTCGAGAGAGAGGCAACGGTCTCGGTCGTCGTCGGCAATCACGGACAAACCCGAAGCGAACGCATTCAAGTGGCATTGATGGCCGATGGCATCGAAATCGACCGCCAACAATTGGTGGTCGATGCCGGTTCAACATCGCAAATCCGATCGCGATGGTCGCCGAAAAGCGTCGGCGATCACATCCTGAGTGCAACCATTTTGCGTGACGATGCATTGGCATTCGACAATTCGCTTGCGACCGTCGCCGTCGTTCAAGAACCCTTTCCGATCTTAATTGTCGATGGAGATCTGCGCAACGAACCGATGCAGAGCGAAGCTGATTTTCTGAGAATCGCACTCTCTCCGTTCTCGCTCTTGGGAGGCAAAAAAGGGGACGCATTCGTGTCCAAAACCGTTTCCCCGGAACAATGGACCGAAGCCAGCCTGAAAAACATGCGAGCGGTATGCCTTTGCAATGTAAAAGAGCTCAATGCGAATCAACAGAAATGGGTGCGCACCTTCGTCGAACAAGGGGGCGGACTTATGGGTTTCCTCGGCGACAAGGTCAACATAGAACAGTACCAACGTTGGCCGTCCGTGGCCAACGGAGGCCTCCGCATCGCAAAATTTTCTGTGCGTGAAAAGATACTCGCCGAAAGCCCGGCTGGCAGGCTCGACAACCGTCGCGTGGAGTTTCCTCCCATTCGCGATATGTCGGCCGCGAGCTTAGCGTCCTTGGCCGACGTCCGCTTCGAATATCGAATCCCCATCGAACTGGACCCCGACACCTTGCCCGCGTCAGCCGAAGCATCGGTCGCGTTGCGATTCGAAGATGGAAAAGCCTTTTTGTTGGAGTCCAAAATCGGGAAAGGGCGTTGCGTTTGGATGAGCAGTTCGTGCGATGGCAACGATTCCAACTTGCCTAACCGTTCTGTTTTTGTTCCACTGGTCCAAAGGATTGCAACCTACGTTTGCGCTTCCGAATCACCAGCGACTCAGTTGACTTCCAATGACCTGTGGACTCGCAAACTAACAGTTCCTGGCGCGAATGCAGCGCCCACTGCGAGCCGCGAAAGCAAACACGATGCGTACCTCCTCACCCGACCCGATGGGATCGAAGTAGAGATCGCATCAACCGAAGCATTCACCGGCGAAGCCACCGGCGCATCGAACGGCGCATCGAACGGCGAATTAGCTGGCCCATTCACGGGACCATTCACGGGCGAGCGGATGTTGCAATTCGCCGACACTCGCTTGCTTGGGATTTATGTTGCTAAGCCAACAGCCAACGAACCAATCGAAAAGAGCGTGCATCAAAAAGCGTTTTGCGTGCGCAGCAACTCCATTCCGGCAGGCGCCGAGTCGAATCTAACCAGCTTGACGGAAGAAGCGATGGAAACCCTCGCAGCGTTGGGGAAAGCAACCGTTTTTAATACTACTCGCGAATTTTTGGCCCAGTCGCATGCAGACTGGCACGGCCGTGAAGTTTGGACATGGGTATGGACTGCATTGATCGTTTGCTTCCTAGCGGAGATAGCCCTGGAACAAAGCCTCGCAACCCGATCGAAGCTTTCCGCACGCGAACAGGCTCGACAGAAATCCCAGGGGATGGCTGCATGACCACTCTGCGTTTTTCAAGCGAGATACCTTGGTGGATCCTCCTGCTCATCGCCATCGTCGGCTCATTGTGCATCGCTCGATGGGTTTGGAACGAGTCCAAACATTTGACCAGCTCGCTGCGATGGGTGCTGCCTGCTTGCCGAGGCACTGCGTTCTTTTTTATTCTGTTGATGCTCGCTGGACCAACACTTTATCATCAACGCATCGATGGAGTTTTGAGCAGGATCCGAGTCCTGCTCGACAACTCCATGAGCATGTCGACCGCAGACGTCCAACCTGTGGGCGCCACGCGTCTCGATCGGGCTTGGAGTTGGTTATTGGGAGAACCCAAAGACAATGCATCGCCAGGCTGGTTGCAAGCATTGCGGCGACATCATCGCGTGGACTTGGTGTTGACCAATCCCCCATCCACCGGTGGCACCGTCTGGGATTCTCAATTGGATCCCCATCTTCCCGATGCCGGTACGATTCCAACGGCGGGAGCAAGCTCGCGATTGGGAGAACGGCTCTCGGATTCCCTTGCAGTTCAGGCAGAACCCAATGCAACGGACGCCGACAAGAAGGCCACCAACGCAGCCGACAGAACCTTTGCTGCGGTCGTGTTGATTTCAGATGGGCAATCCAATGAGGGGTTACCGATGTCGGAGGCGGCCTCTCGTTATGCCGAAGAAAAGATTCCGGTCTTTGCGATCGGTGTCGGGAATGCAAACGAACCCGAAGATCTTGGAATCGTACAGGTAGAACACTCGCAGCGAGTTTATCGCCCCGATCGCTTGCGAGGAACCGTTGTCCTCAAAGAACGGATGAAGGCCGGGACTCCCTACCGTCTTGAAGTGCACCATTCGAGCAAAACCGTCTTCGTCAAAAGCATGGAATCGATGGATCAGGGATTGCGCCGTATCGAATTTGATATTCCGGCCGAGATCTTGCTCGATCAGACAAAGCAGACGACATTGGCGGGCGTCACGTACTGGGCGCTCCCGATCGACCTGGATTTTTCGGTGGTTTGCAAAGCGCCGGAAATTAGTTTGGCAAACAATCATTATCAATCCTCGCTGTGGGGCGTTGAACGAAAAAATCGGATCCTGATTTTGGATCGTCGTGGGGGCTGGGAAACGCGTTACATCAAAAACGCGTTCGAACGGGATGCCGCCTGGGATGCAACCGTAGCCCTCGGTCGCAGCGCTTTTGAGAGCGACCCCTTTCCCAAATCGCGCGCAACCCTTTTCGATTTCGACCTGATCTTGTCCAGCTTAGAGACCCTCAGAAATCTCAGCACAGAACAGCAGGCGTGGCTTTCCGACTTCGTGAGCTTGAGCGGCGGCGGTCTCATCGTGATCGATAGCCCGCAACAACGTGCGAGCCAAACACTCGAGAGCAATATCACAGCGATATTGCCGGTTCGTATCGCGTCCCAAGAGGCTTTCAAAGGGGGCGAATCGTTGCAAATCACCCCGCGAGCCAAAAATCAACCTGCGCTCCAACTCGGCGTTCAAGAGTTTCCCAATGACGAGATATGGTCGCGCTTGCCTGTGCCGAAATCGGTTCGTTCCGTCGAGTTGGCCCCAGGTTCCGAATCGATGGTGGATATTCAAAGTTCGATCGCGAACAAGCTCACGCAGCCGCTCGTCGTGACTAAACTTTTCGGTCAAGGACGCGTGCTCTACATGGCTGCCGAAGAAACTTGGCGATGGCGATACGAAGTCGCGGATCGCTACCACCAGCGCTTTTGGAGCCAAGTTGCGACCTGGACGATGCGAACTCCGTTTGCCATCAGCAATTCCTTTGTCTCCTTGGACTCGGGTGGTCGTGTCTATACTCCGACCGATACGATTGCTTTTCGCGCGCGGCTTAAGAACGAGGATTCGCGGCCCTTGACGGATGCTTCGGCCAACATTGTTTTGGAACGCAATGACGAACGTTTCCTTTCGCTACCACTGGACCAAGAGGAAGACGCACGCGGTTTCTATCGCGCCACGGGCGGACCGCTGCCCGTCGGCCGATACCGAGTTCGGCTCGAGGTGGCAGGCATCCCCAACGATGCGCTGAACGTAGAAACTCAGTTCGTGGTCCAGCCTCCGGTCGACGTGGAAATGCAAACCTTGGCCTGCAATCCAGGCTCGCTGCGACAGTTGGCATCGATCACCGGCGGCGAATTCCTGATGATCGAGGACGCTGCATCGATCTCCGACAAACTAAAACGATTTCGGACCGGTTCCTTGGTCGAGTCCCAAGTCCTGTTATGGCAAAGCTACCCTTGGTTTGCTACGATCGTTGGGTTACTTTCATTGGAATGGTTCTTACGAAAGCGAGCGGGTCTGGTCTGATGAGCGCATCGATGAAGACATCCGGCATTGCTACGACCTCGCAATCCCATCCGTGGTTGAGAGTCCGCGAGTTCGTTTCCACTTTCACGGTCCGGCAATCGCGACTCCGGGCCATCCGAGCTGCCGCCCTGGCGCTCGCAATCGCCATCTGCGGCATCTGTTTGATCGTTGCGATCGATTGGATGCTTGCGCTGGATCCGCGATGGCGATGGGCGTTGACGTGTTCGGTCTATTCGGGGGCTGGCGGTTTGGCGTGGCGGCTCGGAGTGGCTCAACTCTTTTTCCCTCCCCCGGCCGGTCAAGTGGCATGGCTGATCGAACGCTCGCATCCTCCGTTGCAGGAAGGGCTGGTCGCCTGCGTCGAGTTGCGGCACTCGGATGGATCCTCACGGTCGGGTTCGCCCCTCTTCCTGGAGGCCATCGAACGCAATGTTGCACACGAGTTGAGTTACCTAGACACAAAGGCGCTGCTTCCATGGCAGCAGATCGCGCGCATGGTTCTTTTGCCGATAGGTTTGATTTGGGCGATTGGGATCGCTTGCGTGGTCCCCAATTCGGGCTTGGCTTGGCGATTCGCGAAAGCACTGATCCCCTTTGTTTCTTTCGATGGCAACGGCGGGAGTGAATGGAACGCAACGCTCGAACCTCCCAAAGTTCTCAACTTTCACGTGGAAGTTGTCGCGCCAGACTACGCCGGATTGCCTGCCCAACACGCTTCATCCTCTCGAGGCGATGTGCAAGTGCTCAAGGGGAGTCGCGTCAAGTTGACGATGGAAACGGACCAACGTGTCGCATTGGCAAACATGGCTCTCGAGTTTTCAGATACCGGCAGAAAACAGGTGCTCCCGCTTTCTATGGAACAAAAAGATGGAGTGGAGAGCCGGCCCTCCAGTGCCGCGCAGCAGCTAATCGCCGAATGGGTCGCGGACGAAGACTTTTGGTACGAAGTGCGATTGGCATCCGAGCGCACGGTCCGAGGCAAGCGACTTGAAAATACCTATAGTCCGCGGTACCGAGTGGACGCTATCGAAGACTCCCCTCCCACCGTGGACTGGGAAACCAATACGAAAACGCTATGGCGCGAACCACCCACCCCTAGCCAATCCTTCCTCGTCGCCAAGGATGCGGTCGTCGACCTTGCGATCCGCGTATCGGACAACCTGCCACTCGAACAACTGGTTCACGAGGTCTCCATCAACCGAGGCCCGTGGCGCACCGTCCAACACCCATCCAACGCCATGGAGTGGAAGGTCTCCGAAACGCCCGGAACCAAAATCGTATCCTTTGCTCAAACCGTCAATGCGCAATCCGAATGGCAATGGCCCTTGAACAGTCTAGATGTGAAAACCGGCGACTCCATTGCGACTCGCATCGCCGCCACCGATCGCATGGGCCAGACGGCTTATTCCCCAACGATTCAGCTCAGTCTGGCATCCAATGGCTTCGATCGGAATCGTCATCGTTCGTTGCTTGCACGAGCCCAATTGGTTCCGCTTCTCGAGCGGATCGCCATCGCCATCCATCGAGATCGCGAATCGTTGCGACCCCTGATTGCGCGCCTCAAAGAACCCAGCTTGACCGACGACGATCGGAGCCGCGTCCTCGAGGCGATTCAGGCCATGATCGATGCGGGCCTCAACGCGTGTCGCGCCCTGCGTTCGGCTACTGAGTTGACGATCAAACAGATGGAACGATGCTTGGATCAAACCGAAGTTGAACTCGTGCATCGTATGACTGCCAGGATTGAAAAAGATTGGCTTGCGGACATGAAGTATGGGATCGATACGTTGGAGCCTCTGAGCTCAAACCCATTGGACCCCGCGTTGGCTCAGTGGTCTCGAAACGAGCTGCAATCGAAAGTCGATCGGATGTTGCAATCCTATGACTTGGCATGCGACAACTCGCAGAGATCCGAACGCGTCTTCAGGCAGTTGATTGGCCTCGACCTTCAGACCGCCTTGACCCGAGATCTGACCGAGCTTCGTGACCACCTGCAAAATGCAAAGCAAAGCCAATTGCAAAGCCCATTGCAAGAAACCGGCAGTGGGAATGCGATCGAACTCGCTCGGACGTGCGAGGTCACCGTCCAGTTTCTCAATACCATCCAAAAGCTGTCGCAGGAGATCGAGCCCAGCCTACCGGATGACTTGCGAAACCGGTTGTCCGAACTGCACCAGTGGATCGATCAAACCCGCACCGAGTCCATCGATTTGGCAAAGCAAGAGGCCAGTGTTGAAACCGCCAAAGAAATTCAGAATCGCTTGGAGCGAACCGCATCCGATTTGAAACGCACGCGGTGGGTGTTTTATTTGCACGGGGGACTCGTATGGGATGCCATCAACGGACGAAAAGAACTCGCCGCACGCAACGGATCTCTTTGGCCGAGCTTTTCTCGATTTTTCGATCGTCATGCAAAGCTCGTTGAACTCGCAAAGGATCGATCGCTGGCGACCGATAGCTTGCTCAAGCGAACCACTTCCTTTTTCGACGAAGCCACCGGACCCATCCAATCGTCCCTGAGTCAGATGTTGGACCGTCGCGACTTACACCAAGGCAGAGCCGTTTCGGATCCCCATTTTTCCAGCGACATGGGAATGGCTTACCGAGCCTGGACGAACCTGCTCGAGCAGATGGCCAGCGAGCCCGCCACTGCTGCCCAGCGCATTGCAGACGCCAAGGCAATCGCACAAGCGTATCGTATCCTCGAATCCGCCCACGAGGCCTTCCAAGCTCGATTGGTTGTGCAGTCGCTCTTGCCCATCGAGCAGTACGAATGGAAATCCCTCGACGCTGCGCTCTGGACGCCCAAACAATGGGAAAGCGTCCCGGTGCAACTTGAACTCGCTCAGCAATGGATGCGAGAAGCGGGGTTCCCCAACCCGATCGTCGACAAATACAATGCGCTGAGGTACTCCGAGCCAGCAAAGCAGATAGGAAATAAACTCAATCTTCGACGCGATCCGAACGGAGAGAATATCGTTTCGGTCGCAGACGACCTGCGAGCGCTTTTGCTGCAATGGTCCGAAGCGGACATCGCTGCCAAACCGATCCTGGACAAAGCGAGAGAAGTGCTCGCAAAGTTCTCGCCGCGTGTTTCCGAACTTGCTAAACAAGCCGCCCAAGCGACGCAACGCGTTCAAAGCACCGCCGAAAAAATGGCGCCCGATGCGGCTGCATTGGCTCAAGAGCCCGCCGCGCAAACCGGCCAGTCTATTCCTTCGCCGGAACAACTTCAAATGCTGCGAGACGCCAGCGAAAAAAAGATTTCTCAGTTGCAGGATGCGTTGATCGAACTTGCCAACAAACAAGACCTGTTGAATGCAAACGCGTTGGAAACAGCCCGCGACAGTGACCTATCGTTGAAATGGCTCGATACGGTTTTGCCTATCATGGACGAAAAGCTCAATGCGCTCACGGCCCAAAGGCAAGATCCTTTGCCGGCCGCAAACCCAACAGCCCGCCAAGCCGTCGAGGCGACCGCCAATGCAGTTCAAGCGTTAGATAAAATTGCAAACCACTTCGCCAAACTGGACGAATCGGCATCGTCCACCGAGCCTCCTCAAGAATCGTTGGGCTCCCAGGCCGAGCAGACGGATCCATTGCTGCAAGCCAAAGCCGACCTACAGAACGGAACCGATCCCAATGCATCGCGCAGTTCCCAAGAGGACTACGAACGCGCAAGAGATCTTGCCGAACTCGCTCAGAGCGATACCGAATCGCTTTTGAAGAAGCTTGAAAGCGAACTGAAGAAAAATCCTCCTATGCAACAGGAGTTGGCGGAAATATCCAAAAGCAATGCGCAGTCGCTTTCCACCGAGCTCAAAATGGCTGCCGAAATGGAAGTCGCAATCGCCACCGAACTCGAGAACGCAGACGCTACTCTGTTCGGAGAAAAACGGGCAGCCTTGGATCAGTTGCGTTTCGCTGCAGAACAATCGGATCGGCTCGCATCCCGCATGCTGGAAAACTCGCAGCGAGCGGCCGAACGGATCGGCGAGAAAGAGCAATCCGCGAGCCTAGGACAATCCGCAAATGCGCTGCGCCAAGCATCGCAAAACGCTCGCAGCTTGAGCGATGACACGCCCCGCAAAGAAATCGAATCGGCTTCGCAGCAGTTGGCCGAACAGATTTCTCAGTCGCTGGACCAAACCTTGGCAGCCACCCAAGCCATCCAGCCCAGCGTAAAACAAAGCACCCAAAAAGACGAGCGTTCCAGGCAAAATGCACGCACCGAAGCGCAGAACTTGCAGAAGCAGGCCCGCAATGAACTGATCCATCAATCGAAGGAGCTCGTATCGCACTTGCAACGTCAATTGGACGTCGCCAACAAACGCGTTCAAAAAGCAACTTCCGATGTGGAGACTGCAAACCGCGATCGCAAAGCCGCTCAAGAAAAACTCACCAAGGAACCCAACAACGAAACCCACGCGAATCATCTGCGTCGCATGACGATGGGTGTCGAACAAGCCGTAGCGAAACGCAATGGGGAAGAGCAGTTGAAGTTGCAAGCAGAGACATCGTCGAGCAAAGCGCGAGAACAACTCAGTGCCTTGGAACAACGCCCGTCCGCAGAATTGGACCGACCCAATCCGCACGCAGCCCTCACCATGGAACACCTCGATCGGGCCAAAGAGCAATTGACCCAACTCAAAGAATTGTCGGGCTCGATCGCGCAGTCGCTCCAGAATTTGCCCGCGCCGCATGCGCCCCTCGCGACTCTGAAAAACGATGCAACCAAACAGCAGCAAGTCCTCGATTCCGTCCGCGAAATTTCTAGCGACCTGGCACGCAGTGCTCGCCACGAGGAGCGATTGGGAAACACGACTGCGGCCCAACAAGTCAGTGCGCTGGCGAAGCAGGTTGGCGAACTAGCCTCTGGCTCGGTAGCGAGCGCTAAAAACGAACTCGATCGCAATGCCACTCTGACCGAACAGGCCGAACAGCAGCAAGTCGACGCAAAAAAGAACGACGAAATCTCGGAGCCATTCCAGCGCGCCGAGTCCAGTCAAGCCGAATCGCGACTTAACAACGCCGCTCGCGAACTGGCTGCCGAGGCAAAGAAGACCCAGGGACAAACGGAAAGCATGGGGGCCACCAGTCCAAGCGGCGATGCAAGTGCACAGCAAAACGGGCAGCAGAATGCACAGCAAGCCGAGGCGCGCGAGATGGCCAGGATGCTCGACCTGCTAGATCGACAGCTCAACGCAGACTCCCAAAACAGCGACTCGCAGTCACCCAACGCTCCGTCTAACAACGCTCAGTCTCCCTCTTCGCAAACAAGTCAAACAAGCCAATCCAGCCAAACGAACAAACCAAGCCAATCGGGCCAGTCAAACCAATCTAGCCAAGCTGGCAAATCCGACCAAGATCGCAACGGCGCTCGCAGCGCATTCAAGGACTCCGTCCAATCAGCGGCCGAGAAATTGGCTGGATTGATGGGACAGGGACGAGCGAGTCAACGGTCTGCGTCTCAATCGCGGCGGAGCGCGCGCAACGAATCGCTTTCCAACCAAG
>JANODW010000885.1:0-10067 GCA_031412875.1 Pirellula sp.
CAAAAACGTCATGTCTAACCAGTGAGCAGCCAACACCCAGACGGCTCCAATGGCCAACAAGGTCCTGTTTCTGCGAATGTGACGGCTCATCAAAAATAGAAAAGGAATCACGAAGTGCACAAAAATCAGTCCGTAGGATAGGTACTCCCAATTGTTTTCCAATCGGACTTTGTACCAGTACGTTTCCTCAGGAATGTTCGCATACCAGTAAAGCACCAATTGTGAAAACGCGATGTAAGACCAAAACATGACGAATCCAAAAAGGAACTTGCCCATGTCGTGGTAGTGTTCCACCGTGATCAATTTTTGGACCTTGCCTGCGTTCTGGAGCATCAGGCCGATGACGATCATCATGGCAAAGAATCCCATCATGCTGGCCGAAAACAGGTAGACGCCAAAGATCGTGCTGAACCAGTCGGCATCGATGCTCATGACCCAATCAAACGCAGCAAAACTCATCGAGAGCGAAAACAGCATAATAAGCGGACCGGCCCATTTCTGCCGGATCATCGAAAGCTCCGTGTCGCCCGACTCATCTTGGCGCCGGCTTAGGTTGAAAAACCAGCTTGCGGTCACGATCCAAAATGCAAAATACACGATCGACCTAACGGTGAAGAACTCTTTGGAGAGATAGAACTCTGCTTTCGCAGCAATCACACTGTTCTCGATCTCTTTGGCATTCCAACCGTAAAGCGCCGCACTGCCCGAGCTAGGCACGTAAAGCAAAGCGAGGATGGGCAAAAACAACAGAGCCAACAGCGGAATCATGGTCATCAAGATCTCCGCCAATCGACGGATCGATGTGCTCCAACCGGCTCGTGTCAAGAACTGGACCAGGATGAAAAAGAGTGCGCCCAAGGTAAACGACAGGACGTAGATGAAATTGGTCAAATACGAATGCGCAAAGAATTTGAATCCGATAGCATTGTCCCCTTCGGAGGCCGTTCCGAAGATGCAAAGGGCCGCACCGATTGCAAGGCAAATCAGGCCTGCAGAGATAAAAATAGGTGCCTTGGCTCGCCAGGAGTCCGGGAGTTCGATCGAGGCTTTGTCGTAGTTCAGATTCATTTCACTTACTGCGGCTGTGGGTACCGTTGGTCGAATATAGTTTGTTAACGAGCTCGAATCGATGAGATTCAGGCTGAAGGATTCATTGCGGTGAGTTTACTTTTGCGCTGCTTTTAGTTTCGAAACCATCTCAGGCGGGACGTCGCTCATTTCGGCATTTCGCGATCTCTGCAAGGCCCGTACATAGAGCACGATCGCCCAACGTTCTTTTGGGGTTAGCGACGATGCATACGATGCCATCTTGCCCTGCCCCTTGGTGATCGTATTGAAGATCTGACCCACCGGTTGCGCTCGGACTCGGTCGATGTGGAACGAGGTAGGAGGCAGCCAATATCCTTGAGCGAGGGAATCCGCACGCTTGTGTACCAACCCATCTCCGAAGCCCGCGTAGCCATGGCAAGCCGCGCAGTACGTTTCGAATTTTAGCCTTCCGAGTTTCATGTTGTCTTCGTTGGCTTCGATTGGCAACGATTCGATCCATGGCAGCTTGGGTGCTTCGGCAGTAGCTGGAGCCATGGGTGTTGCGGGAGCGGTGGGCTTGGCCGATGGATCTTGGGCTGACGGAGTTTGGGCTGAAGGAGTTTGGCTGGAAACGAGCAAACCATTCGATCCCTTCTCCATCATGGTCAATTTAGAGGGATCGTAACCCAAATAAAACGGATCCTGCTCTTCGAGCTGACCTCGGGCGATGGTTCCAGAAACCTGTGGACGCATGATGCGGCTATCGGCAAAAATGGTGGTGGGCTGCTGGGGTTTCTTTTTCGGTTGGAAGTCCATATCAAAAAAGACGTGCAAGCGAGGGGCGGTGCTGTAGCCGGCTCGCATGTTGAGAACGATCATCGCCGGAATCAGGCCAGCGATGACAACGACCATCGCTGTCAAAAGGATGGGTCGAGGCAAGGTGCTCGGGGTAGTATCCTCGAGAACTTCCTCGAGAGAGTCCGGTTGAGTGCCTGCAAGCAACTCTCGAACGGACTCTCGATTGTAGTATTTGTCGGTGGCCTCGACGTACAAAAAGAATCGGTCGTTGGTCGCACGGTCAAAGCGAGGATTGGTGAAGACCGGGTTGCTGAACCGGGGCAATTGATTCAAACCGATCATGCCGAGAAATGACGTGAATGCAGAAAAGAGCACCGTCAATTCGAATGCGACCGGGATCGACGCAGGGGTAATACCCATCGGCTTTCCCGAGATAATGTACATGTAATCCACGCCGTTCATCCACCATTGCATCGTCAATGCAGTGGCCAAACCGGTCAAGCCCGCGCACAGTACCATGAACGGCAGGATGGTTGGTTTGATCCCCAAGGCCTCATCGATTCCGTGCACAGGAAACGGAGTAAAAGCATCCGTTTTGGTGTAACCCGAATCTCGCACTTTGCGGGCGGCAACCAAAAGGTTGTTCTCATCCTGGAATTCCGCCATCCAGCCGAATGCCTTGGGCGTTTTCTTTTCAGGTGACTTGCGTGGCTTGTGCTCACTCATGATTGGTATCGGTTAGCGATATCTTATTTGTGTGTTTGGAAGAGTTGCTGATGCAACTTGTTAACTATCCAGATTTGTTTTAATTTTTAGTTCAATGCCCGTGGCCATGTTTGTCATGGGCATGGGGTTCGTGTGCGTGGGAATCGTGGCCGTGATCTGCATGTGCCGAAGCGGACATGATCCCTTTGACTTCGGACATTGCGATGGTTGGCAAGAATCGACAAAACAGCAAGAACAGTGTCATGAAGACTCCGAAGCTGCCGAAGAACATCAACCCGTCGTACATCGTTGGATTGAAGTAACCCCATGAGCTTGGCAAAAAGTCTCGGCTGAGCGACGTAACGGTAATTACGAAGCGTTCAAACCACATCCCGATATTGACGAAAATGGAGATGATCACCATCGCGAGTGGCGACGTTCTCAGCTTCTTAAACCAAAACAATTGCGGCGAGATTACGTTGCAGGTAACCATCGTCCAATAGGCCCACCAATACGGTCCGAATGCACGATTGAAGAACGTGAATCCTTCGTATTGATTTCGGCTGTACCAGGCCATGAAAAATTCGGTCGCATAGGCAAGACCCACCAACGACCCCGTCGCTAGGATGATCTTGTTCATGTTGTCGAGGTGCCGCAGGGTAATCAAGTTTTCAAGCTTATAAACCGAACGCAACGGTACAAGCAACGTCACCACCATTGCGAAACCGCTGAAGATCGCTCCCGCAACGAAGTACGGTGGGAAAATCGTGGTGTGCCAACCGGCAACCTGGGAAACGGCGAAGTCAAAGCTAACGACTGTGTGAACCGAAAGAACGAGCGGAGCTGCCAGAGCGGCCAACAGCGTGTATGCTTTTTCATACCGGAGCCAATGTCGCGAGGAGCCTGTCCACCCCAAGCAAAGAAGGCCGTAAATCATTCGTCGAAGCGGAGACTTGCTGCGATCGCGATAGGTGGCCAAGTCAGGAATCATGCCCATGTACCAGAAAACCAACGACGTAGATGCGTATGTTCCCACCGCGAACACGTCCCACAAAAGTGGGCTGCGGAATTGGGGCCACATCCACAGGTTCAGGCTGGGATAAGGCAATAGCCAGAAAGCCAACCATGCCCGTCCCACGTGAATTCCTGGGAAGATGCCTGCGCAAATCACCGCAAAAATCGTCATGGCTTCTGCCGCACGATTGATGCTGGTTCGCCAATTTTGGCGAAACAAAAACAAGATCGCAGAAATCAGTGTTCCCGCGTGACCGATACCGACCCAGAACACGAAGTTCACGATCGGCCATGCCCAGAAAACGGGGTTCATATTCCCCCAGATTCCGACCCCGGTCAAAATCAAATATCCGATCAGCGAAAGGAACATCAGTGCGGTTAGCGACGAAAAACCGAACAGGATGTACCACAGCATAGGCTGCGGGTCCTCTGCCACTCGGCAGACAATGTCCGTCACGGAAGCATAGGTTTGATTGCCAGTAATCAGCGGTGCACGCCGACCTGGAATATCATCGGTATTATCGATTTCTCGCGGATTGAAACTGCTAGCTATGGTGGCCATGGTCACCTGATTCATGTGAGTGGTCATCCCCGTGGCCGGGGCGAATGGGTGTCTTCTGAATTGCGGTCGCAAGTCGCTTGGGTACGTTGCGGATTCGCGACAAATACAGCGTTCGCGGTTTGATGTTTAGCTCTTCGAGCACAGCATAAGAGCGAGGTTCCTTTTGCAATTGGTACACCCGGCTGGACTTGTCGTTCAAGTCGCCGAAAACAATCGCATGGCTTGGACAAGCCTCTTGGCACGCAGACCGGATATCTCCGTCGTGAACGCGTCCATCTCCCTTGGTTCTGGATTCGATTTTTCCGTTTTGAACGCGTTGGATGCAGTACGTGCACTTCTCCATCACACCTCGACCTCGGACGGTTACTTCGGGGTTGAGTACAAGCGATTGAAGCTTCTGCGACGCTTGTTCCCGATTGTCCTGCCAACCATAAAAGTAGCCGTATTCGGTGTTGTAGTTGAAATAGTTGAAGCGTCGCACTTTGTACGGACAGTTGTTTCCGCAGTAGCGAGTCCCGATACATCGATTGTAGGCCATCGCATTGATGCCCTCTTCGGTATGAACGGTGGCTGCGACTGGACAAACTTCTTCACAAGGCGCGGTTTCACAATGGGCGCACGCCATGGGCTGAGTCACGATGGTTGCATCGATCGGGTCTTTGAAAGACTCATTCGCCTTCGACATTGCGACTTGATCGCACTGGAAATACCGGTCGATTCGCAACCAGTGCATTTCACGTCCTCGAATGACTTGCTCTTTGCCAACGATCGGAACGTTGTTTTCCGCTTGGCAAGCCACCACGCACGCGTTGCAACCGGTGCACTTATTCAAATCGATCGTCATCCCCCATTTGTGATTGAGGTCCACCAAGGGCTCTTCCCACAACGACTCATTTTTGAAGTGCATTTCAACGGTTTTGCCAGTGAAGTTTGCATCGTTTTTGTATTCGTCCAAGGTTCCTTCGCGGACAAGCTGTGGGGAACGTTTGGCTTGCTCGGCCATCCCCATCTCATCCAGTGCGAAGTGATCTTGAGTGGTTGCCAATCGGTAAGGCTCACTGGTGCCGATCGCCTCGACCCCCGTGTAGATGGAAGCTTGATTCCATCGTCGGAACGAGGAAAGATTGGTACCGACGGCGCCGCCGACGATGCCTCCCTTGGCCTTGCTTCTGCCGTAACCCAGGTTGACCGTGAACGAGCCCTCGGCGTGACCGGGCACTAAAAACACGGGCAGTTTGACCGAAGAATTGCCCATCTTCAACGCGACCAATTCACCTTGCTTGAGCTTGAGCGCATTGGCTGTTGAGATGCTGCATATCGCTGCGTTGTCCCAGGTCAGTTTCGTAATCGGCTGGGGCAGTTCTTGCAACCAACCGTTGTTTCCAAGTCGCCCGTCGTAGACCGAGTCGCTCGGATGCAAAACCACTTCCAATCGCGCTTCATCAAACCCAAGTTTGATTTCACCTTGAGGAAGTTCATAATTGGTCGTCGATAGATTTCCGCCGCTGATGGACTTGCCGTCGGCTTTCAGTTCGCCACCAAATTTCTTGCCGCCCGTTCCTTCGACGAACCCGACGTGCAATGCTTCTTTCCACTTTCGTTCGCTGATGGGGCTGCCGAGCAATTGGCTAGCCGTCTCCATGACAATTTTTTGGCCATCTACTTCGGGCATCTCAAGCATGATGGCCAAGAACTCGATGATCGATTTGCTTCCCACCAAGAGTGGGGCGATCATCGGTTGGCCAATGCTGAGCACTCCATCGGAAGCTTGCACATCGCCCCACGTCTCGAGCGGATGCGTTGCGGGAACTGTCCAAGTGCAGAAGTCTGCCGTTTCGTCGTCGTAGTTGGAAAGGTATACAACGTCGGAAATGCTCTTGATCGCATCGGCTAGTTTGATATCGCCGGAAACGGTGAACACTGGATTAGGAGGCAGGATCCAAAGGGTCTTGAACTCTTTGGCTCGCTTCACAAAATCATCCAACTTGATCGAGGCAACGCCCGCGAGTTCGTCGGGAATCTCGAACAAATTGACGGTCTTGCCGAAATTTCCAAGCTTCGCATTGATCCGAATGGCTGCCAATTGCACTGCCAGCGGATGGTGACTGCCAACGGCGAGCACCGCCGCTCCTTTGTTGGATAGCAAGTCGCTTGCGATGCACTCAACGACGCGTGCGGGACGCATGGCCAAATCGAGTTTGTTGTACGGTGTTTCTTCTTCTTTGTCTTCGACGATGGTTCCCGCATCGATCGCTTCTTCTATCTTGCGAAGCAACAATGGAATCTGCGACGATTGCAGGGCCAGACGGAAGTCGGCGGAGGAGCCGGTCACCGAATACTGCGACTCCACAGAGTAGAGGCGATTCATTCGTTTGTCGCCTGCTTCGACCGGCGAGCGATGGTTTGCAAACTGCCTCGCGTAGTGAACTGCATTTGGATCGGAGCCTAGCAGGTCCGCGTCCAACGAGACGATGACCTTGGCCTGATCCAGGTCATAGACCATCGTGGACTTGCCGGCGCCTGCAGCGTCGACCGCTTTGCCGACATTTCCAGAAAACACCGATTCGTAGCGGACCAAAGTCGCTTTCGGATACTTCTTCACGACCTCGGCCAGCATGCGACGAACCGAAGGGCTTCGGGAGGGTTCATAAATTACAGCGAGACCCTCACCGTTGGTCGCAGCCAATTTTTCACGAGCGGCGGCGACATACTCACCGAAGACTTCCCAGCTCTTGAGTGCATTTTTTCGGTCGTCTGGGTCGCCTTTCTTGTCCAGTTTGACATACCGTTCGGGAGCCTTGCCAGCCGCCGTTCGGTTGAGAACTCCCGCAATCCTATCTTGGTCGTAGAGCGACAGAATGGATGCTTGAGTGAATGCATCGGTACCTGCCGAACGCAGCTTCTTGTTTTCTGCGTGGTCGGTTGGTTGGCTATTGGCGTAGGCAGGGTGATCTGCGTTACCATCGACTTTGAGCGGACGGCCCTCGCGGCAGGTCACCAACGCGTGAACGGCTCTACCAGCCCATTCGAAGTTGGTCGCAAACTGCTGCGCGACGCCTTCGACTCGACCTTCGGGACGAACGACGAACGACGCGATTTCCTCGCGGTTGTAGCGGCATCCGGATACGCCTCCGAGGGCCAGGGAAGCGCCCATGACTTGCAGCCATTTACGCCTCGAAACTCCCTCGGGGAATTCGGATGCTGCTTGCGGGAATTCTCGCGACAAGAACTGCTCGAACTCAGGAGTTTCTTGCAGTTCGTCTAAGCTACGGAAATAACGCTTTTGGTGATCGGTACCAGATTGACTCATCGGTGGCAGACCGCGCAATTAGTTTGAGGATTGATGTTGTTTTTATTCTTTAATTCCGTTCCCAATTCCAGTAATTGGGCTTCGGTGTAGTTTTCGTATTGGGTGCCGACCGGCCACGCCAGATTGGTGACTTCTTCGACCGGCCTCAAATGGGGCTCGGGGTGCCTGTGGCAGTCGACGCACCACGTCATCGATTGATCCTTGGCTTGATACACGATATCCATGCGGTCGATTCGACCGTGGCAGGTAACGCATGAGACACCGCGGTTAACGTGTGCTGAGTGGTTAAAATAGACGAAGTCAGGAAGACGGTGGATTCGGATCCAATCGACCGACTCACCCGATCGCCAACTGTCGTGTACCGGCTTGAGCTTTTTGCTATCCGAATGGACAGCAGAAAGGGCCGGAGCGCCCGCGGCGGTTTTGGGGCTGTGGCAGTTAATACACGTTTGCGTCGGTGGAATGGCGGAATGCGCTGACTTATCGACCGAATTATGGCAGTAGCGGCAGTCCATTTTGAGTTCGCCCGCATGCAATGCGTGGCTGAACGGCACCGGTTGCTCCGGCCTGTATCCAGTGTTCAAAGTGACCGGACTGGTCGCACCGAGGAAAAGGACGCCGGCGTAAGCGCCACCGGCAGCAGCTAAAACTCCTAGCAAAGCCAAGAATTTGTTCGTCCAGCGAGGGAACAAAAATCGTTGCATGATGGATTAAAGAGTCGCTTCTTTCTGGCAATCGCTGCGCCCCACGGCGCGCTTTAAAGGATTTTGCGAAAGTTTACAAGCTACCCCGACTGAACGGAAGGTAGCATTGGAAAAGATAGTTCGCAGGAGTCGGAGTGTTTCGTCATTCGAGCAACCGTTATATTGGCATTTTTGTTATCAGCCTTACAAAGAGACAAATAGTCGCAGTTGCCATCCGACCATCCACGGCCCATGCAATGCCTATGCAAAAAGGTCCGACCGCATTTTTTCGCGTTCCCGATCGATCTGGTCGGGCGTCGCCCCGAGGTCCCGCAAAATGAATTCCGCCATCGCCAACGCCACCTCCCCCTCCCCTGCAAACACATTGTCCGCCCCCGATTGCAACAGCGAGTTGCGTTCCCTCAAGTAGTTGGATCGCACAATCACTTTGATTTGTGGATTCAGGAAGCGAGCAAACCGGATGATCTCCGGAGTATTGCGGATGGTCGATGCGCTTAATATCAAACTGACGCTCTTCTGAATTCCGGCGTGACTAAGGGTTTCCGGTATGCTCGCATCCCCCAGCACCGCCGCGTATCCGCATTGGCGAATCGAGGCCAACGATTCGTGATTCAGTTCAACAATCGTCGGCACAATCCCGTTTTCTTGCAGGAGACGCGACACGGTTTGTCCAATCGGACCAAACCCTACAATGACCGCCCGGTATTCGGTTTCGACCGCGTCCATGCCCGTCGTATTCTCGGCCGCTTTGTTCCAGGTGAACGGCTTTCGCATCGTCGCCAAGGTTTCTCCCCAACCGGTCCGGCAAATGCGTCGTGCCAGCGGCTCCGCAAAGAACTGCATCACCGGGCTCAGCGCGATCGATACGATCGATACCGCCACCAAAACATGAATGCACAACGCGGGCAACAGATTCAACTGGATCCCCAAGTTCGTCAAAATAAAGGAAAACTCGCCGATCTGAGCTAACGACAACGCAATCTTCATGGCCATAGGGATCGGGTACCCCAACACCAGCAAAATTGTCACGGCCGCGGCCGGAGTTGCCACCATGATGATTGCCAACGTCCATAGAACGAGCCCAGGGGACTCGTATAGCACTCCCGGATCAAACAGCATCCCGATGGAAACAAAAAACAAAACGGCAAATGCATCTCGCATCGGCAACGCATCGGTCGCAGCTCGCAAACTAAAGTCGGACTGACCTACAACGATTCCAGCCAAAAAGGCACCCAGCGCCATCGATACTCCAAAGAACCGAGCGGACCCAATCGCTATTCCAATCGCGACCACCAAAATGGCCAACGTAAACAACTCCCGGGAATGGGTCGCCGCCACATGCTTCAATACCGCTGGAACCACGCGACCCCCAATGATCACGATCACAAAGCCAACCGCTGCAATCTTGATCACTGCTACCGCCACTATCAGCAGGATAGATAATGAACCCATCGGACCACCGGCCGAAAAGGCTGGCAGTTCGCGCGCGGCCGCACCGTCCGGCAGGCGCAGCTCGAACAGGTAGATGTCCTGTGCGACGCATTCCTTGCGGACCACTTGAACCGGGAAAAAATCGGGTTCAGCTGGGGGCGTGCTGGCAGCGGCGCGCGAGTCAGGGTTAATGCTGATCATGGTGTCATCGCGGGTTATTGACAAACGGATTCGAACCGGAATATTCTTAGTCGTCTAAGAATAATCTTGCTTGACCCGGTTGGCAAGATTATTTTTCCTGGTCTGTTCGAGACCGGATGCGACCCGTTGAAAAAGGTTTCCCGATGTTGACTGCCGAAGACAACGATTTGCTATGCCGCGTGGAAGGCCAGGCTCCGATGGGCCAGCTGATGCGTCGCCACTGGACGCCGATCTGCCTGATCGAGGAAGTCAGCGAGCCCGATGGCACACCGGTCAAGGCGCAGGTGTTCGGCGAAGACCTGGTGGTGTTTCG
>JANODW010000886.1:0-2200 GCA_031412875.1 Pirellula sp.
GGACACGGAGGCAAACCAGACGCTTGCAGCCTGGCATCGACGCGAGAACTCTGCCGTCAACGGTTGGTCATTCGCATTCGATGCTTCGATCTGCGACCATTGTTCGAGTTGCTGTTGGGAGTCCGCGAACCACTTGGCAACCGCATCCCAACCCGCTTCCTCGCGCGTTGTACCGGCCGATGCGGTTTGCCCATAGAGTTTGCGAGTCAAAGCGAACAGGACGGGTTCGTCGGCTTTTTTGAGCAGTTCTTGCCAGATCGCTTGATCGTTTTGAACTGCTTCGTTGGCTGCCAAGAGCGTTATTTGCTCAAGCGTTGCATCGTCGACTGGCGCTTCGTCGACTTTTGCTTCAATTGCCGATCGGTCTAGATTGGCACGGGGTGCGGAGGTCCGTTGAACCTCCCGACCGTTGGCAACTTGGATGGCGGCTGGGGCTTGGTTGCTCGGTAGCAAGCCGATGGAAGTGGCGACCTTCTCGACTTTTTTTACATCGGATGTTTGCTGTATCAGGATCAGAACCATGAAGAGCAGAACGATGAGAGAGAGGAGGCGGCGCAGACCGCTAGTGCTTTCGAAAGCGCTTGCTTGCAGACGTTTCTGTCCTTGCGCGTCGTACCAACGCGAGTGTTTTTTTCTAGGCATGGTCAGCGCGTTTCCAAACTTTTCGCAAAATAGTTGCGAGCCGCGCCGTGGTAGGGCAATCCATCCCAACCCGCGGCCAGTTCGAGACCGATCAGTCCCTCCGCCATCGCCGGCCCAGAGTACAGGGCGTTGAGGCATTCCTCGACGAGTCGAGCTGGCGCATCTTTGCGAACCACTAACAATGCCGTGGTCCGCAATGTTCGGATAGGTTCTTTGGACGCTTCGCCATACGCCTCGGCTGGAATCTCATAGAGACGAAACATAGGCAACTCGAGTGCGAGCTCCACAACGCTATCGATGGAAAGCAATCGAAAGCGGCTGTCCTTTAGCATTTCCACGACACTTTGTTGACCGACCTTGGTAACGGCTATC
This sequence comes from Pirellula sp., assembly GCA_031412875.1. Lineage (GTDB taxonomy): Bacteria > Planctomycetota > Planctomycetia > Pirellulales > Pirellulaceae > JBKCUI01. The sequence continues at coordinate 1,015 of JANODW010000886.1, forward strand.
ACCGCGTCTGCTTCGGCGAGGCGCTCAGTATGCGTCCAATCGCTGTCGATTATATTTTCTGGAGCGACCGAAATCTTGAGGTGCTTCAGCAATCGGATCGCGGTTTGATAGGTGCCTGAATCCTTGGTGCCCATGATGAGCCGTTTATCTTTGAGGTCGCTGATGCCGTGGATATTCGAATCCTTGGGAACCAGGATGTGGACCGCTTCAAAGAACAGCGGTGCAACCACCGCGACTTGATCCGATCGCACAGACGATTCCTGAACCAGCGCGAGCTCCGCTTTTTTGTCGATCAGTTGATGAATGTTGTCTAAAGAACCGTTGGTGGTGATGACGTTGGGAGAGCGTCCGTAGCTTGGATGCAATCGCTTGGCCAATTTCCCTGCAAACTCATAATACATCCCGCCAGCCGCACCTGAGGCGATCGAGATATGGCTCGGCATATTCGTATTGCGGACATACTCGGTGACTTGGCCGGCTGTCAGCCAAAGCATGGCCCCAGCAAATGCCAATACGATCAAAATGTTTTGCGCCAAGCGTTGCGATCTGGTCGGCTCGACCGTTCGTGTGCCGGTAATTGCAGCGACCAATGGCACGTTGGCCAGCCAATGCTTGGCTTTCCGGAAAACGGAGGGAGGGAGCGCTTGGATGGGTACTCCTTGATAGAAACGGTCAAGATCCTCGGCCAGTTCCCCCGCCGTGGCATAGCGGCGGGCTGGGGTTTTCTCCAAGCACTTGGTTACAATCGTATCCAAATCGGAGTGGATATTCGGGTGGCTTTGTCGCACGGTGGGTGCGGGACTGTGGATCACTTGCATGATCGTTTCCAAAACCGTCTCACCGTGAAATGGCGGCTTGCCCGTGAGCAACGCGTAGAGAATGGCGCCGATCGCATAGATATCGATCGAAGCCCCTTGTTCATCGCTTTTTCCAGCAGCCTGTTCCGGTGCCATGTAGCTGGGGGTTCCTAAGGTCGCCCCGGTCGCCGTCAACCCTTTGTCGGAGCCCACCTGTTTTGCTAAACCAAAATCGGTCACCACCACTTGGTCTTCTTCATCGATGAGCACATTGGCTGGTTTCAGGTCGCGATGGATCACGCCGATGCGATGCGCGGCATTTAACGCTGAACAAATTTGCTCCAGCATGCGAGTCGTTGTCTCCATGGTGAGCGGGCCCTGGCTAATTA
>JANODW010000887.1:0-8603 GCA_031412875.1 Pirellula sp.
GGATGCGACTGGGGTCGAAAAGCTAATCGTCACCCCAGGCGTGCCCAGCGTTGCCGCCACGGTCATTCAAGGCCTCGTCGCGGGCTGGCCGAAAGATTACGAAATGGCCGTCTCCAAGGCTGCAGGAGATAAACTGCTTGCCGTGTGGCTTAACGGAAATCTTCCCATTGAGTCCAAGAGCCAAGTCTTGCAATTGGCTACCTCCATCGGCGTGAAAGATCTGGGCGAAGGACTGGGCAAGATCCAGCAAGAGTTGGTCTCTGTTTTTGGCGATGCAAAGAAAGATACCGACAGTCGCGTGGCGGCCGCAAAGCAATTGATTGTTTTGCAACCCGAGAGCAGCCTCATCGTTTCCGATATCCTGGCTCAAGTGACTCCGCAGTCGGCCCCAGAATTCTCCTCCGGAATGGTTCAAGCGCTGAGCAGTTCGCGAGCCAAAGGCATGGCTGCAATGCTCATCGAACGGAGCCGCGCGTTGCCACCCGATTTCCGAAAGAACGCGATTCGAGTGCTGCTCAGTCGCCCGCAATCGACCCTCGAACTACTCGACCTGATGGAGGGCAACAAATTGAGCATCAGCGACTTGCAGTTGGATCAGAAACAAGCGTTGAGGGAACACCCCGACGCCAAAGTCAAAGAAAAAGCCCTCGCAGTGATGAAGAACAGCGGCGGCATTCCCAACAGCGACCGACAAAAAGTGTTGGAAGCTTGGATGCCGATCACGGAAGAAGCTGGGAACGTTGGGAACGGCAAAGCCATGTATGAAAAGCACTGCGCTGCCTGCCATAAGCACGGTGAACTCGGAGTGAATATCGGACCGAACTTGACCGGTATGTCGGTCCACCCCAAGCACGAACTGTTGATGAATATCCTGGACCCTAGCCGCAGTGTCGAAGGCAATTTCAAGACCTATAGCATTCGCACTACCGACAGCGTCGTCTTGACCGGCATGCTCGCAGGCGAAAGCAAGACCTCGATCGAAATCATCAATGCCCAAGGGAAAAAGGAAGTCATCCTGCGCGACGACATCGAGGAATTGATCGCCTCGCAAAAATCATTGATGCCCGAAGGCTTCGAAGGGCAGATGAACAAGGTTGAGATGCGGGACCTACTCGAATTCTTGGCGAGCAAAGGCAAGTACGTGCCGTTGCCCATCGACAAGGTTGCGACCTCGGTCACCACCAAAGGAATGTTCTTCGACGAAAAAGGACTGGAAGAACGATTGGTCTTTGCAGATTGGTCACCGAAGACGTTCAAAAACATCCCGTTCGTTCTGGTCGATCCCCAAGGGGACCGAATTCCAAACGCGATCATGCTCTATGGTCCGAACGGCGTCATGGCTCCCAAAATGCCAAAGCAAGTGGAATTGACTTGCCAAACGTCCGCAACCGCCATCCATATGCTTAGCGGTATCGGTGGCTGGTCCTTCCCAGCGTCGCAAAAAGGGTCGGTATCCATGATTGTTCGATTGGTATACGCAAATGGAAAAACCGAAGACCATCCGTTGATTAACGGTGAACACTTCGCCGACTACATCAATCGGGTCGACGTCCCGAAGAGCGAGTTTGCTTTTAATATGCGAGGCAAGCAGCTTCGGTATTTAACGATCACTCCAGAATCGCGAGAGCCCCTTTCCAAGATCGAGCTGATCAAAGGAAAGGACAATTCCGCACCGATCGTAATGGCCATCACGGTCCAAACGATCGAGTAGTGTTGCAAGCTAGTCGTTGTCCGATCTAAGAACAGAAATGAATGCTTTTTGGGGGATGTTTACGCTCCCAAATTGCTTCATTTTTGCCTTTCCCTTCTTCTGCTTTTCGAGCAGTTTGTTCTTTCGCGTGACGTCACCGCCGTAGAGCTTAGCCGTCACGTCTTTGCGAAAGGGCTGGATGGTGGCTCGGGCAATGACGGTACCCCCGATAGCACCTTGGATCGGTATCTTGAATTGATGGCGTGGGATCGCTTCTGCAAGTTGTTCGCAGTAGTGCAATGCGCGGGTTCGGGATTTGTCTCGATGCACCAGATAAGAGAGCGCGTCGATAGGTTCTTTATTGACCAGGATGTCGACTTTCACCACATCGGTATCGCGATACTCGATCGGGACATAGTCAAACGATCCATAGCCTCGCGTGATCATTTTTAGTTTTCCGTAGAATTCGAAAAGCACTTCTCCCAGGGGCATTTCGCTGGTCACTTCGACACGGCCAGCGGACAAGTAGGTCATGGTTTGGCTTTCCGAACGATGCTCTCTGCACAATTCCATCACCGGTCCCACGTATTCCTCTGGGATGAGGATCGAAGCCTTGATGTAGGGCTCCATGGTCGATTCGATGTTGGACGGATCGGGCCAATAACTTGGATTATCGACGTCGAGCGTCGTACCATCTTTCAAACCGAGTTTGTATTTGACCGAAGGCGCTGAGATGACGAGCCCGAGATCGAATTCGCGCTGCAATCGTTCTTGGATCACATCCAAGTGGAGCAAGCCGAGGAAGCCGCATCGAAATCCGAAGCCGAGAGCGGCGGAGCTATCCTTTTCGAACGTCAGTGCGGCGTCGTTGATGGCCAATTTTTCTAATGCCTTGGTCAAGTCCTGGTATTCATCGGTGCTCATCGGATAGATGGATGAGAAGACCACTTGCTTGGCTTTTTTGTAGCCTGGAATGGGCGATTCGGCTTGCCGGCTCAGATGCGTGAGCGTGTCCCCGATTTCAATGTCCTGAACGCTCTTGACTCCGGCCACAACATAGCCGACTTCGCCGACGCTCAGTTGCTTTCTTGGATTCAGTTTTAGCTGGTTGTAGCCCATCTCGTCGACTTTGTAGTCGCGTCCGGCATGCATGAAATGGATTGTGTCGCCCGTCTTGAGGGTCCCTTCTACGACGCGAATTTGCAGAATCACCCCGCGATAGGTGTCGAAGTGCGCGTCGAAGACGAGCGCTTTGAGAGGTGCATTCGGATCGCCTTTAGGGCATGGCAGTTGAGCGACAATCCCCTCGAGGACGTCTGCGATCCCGACCCCTGTTTTTGCAGAGACGGGGATTGCAATGAACGGATCGAGTCCTAAATCTGCGTCGATCTCCTCGCGAACTTTCTCAACGTTGGCTGCCGGCAAATCGATCTTGTTGATGACGGGCAAAAGAGTCAGGTTGTACTCCAGAGCCAAGTAAAGGTTCGCGACCGTTTGCGCTTCCACTCCTTGTGAAGCATCCACCACGATCAGCGCGCCATCGCAAGCCATCAGGGATCGACGCACTTCGTGAGAAAAATCGACGTGTCCGGGCGTGTCGATCAGATTCAGAAGGTACTCCTGCCCATCTGCGGCTCGATAGGAAAGCGTGATCGAGTTGCTTTTGATCGTAATCCCTCGTTCCCGTTCAATGTCCATCGAATCGAGGATCTGATCGTGGAACTCGCGCTGGGTGACCCCGCCGCAAGCCTGGATCAATCGATCCGCCAATGTCGATTTGCCGTGATCGATGTGGGCAATAATACAAAAGTTGCGGATATGTTTCATTCGTCGCGTTCGGATTGGGAAAAAGCAGGGCGAAATGCACGCTCGATCATACTGAATACCCTGGGATTGCACTAGCGAAGATTGCCCGTTGTTCTCGCGGCTGGCGAAATAAGCTAGACTCAGGCGATGTGATTTAAGTCTCCTCGGGCCTCTCATGAAATCCAGACCACGATTGCATGGCATCCTCCTCCCGCAATTCCCATCGTCCCTACGATTCCGTCTTAACTGAGATCGCGGATTACACCTCCGCGAAGCAGGAATTTGGCCCAGAAGCGATCGAAACGGCCAAATGGTGCTTGCTCGATAGTCTAGGCTGCGGATTGCTGGCTTTGGAGTATCCCGCTTGCACCAAGCTGCTTGGTCCCGTAGTGCCGGGTGCGGTTTTGCCGAATGGGGCTCGCGTACCCGGCACGGCATGGCAATTGGAACCCGTCAAAGCCGCTTTTAATATAGGATGCATGATCCGTTGGCTGGACTACAACGATACTTGGCTTGCCGCCGAGTGGGGACACCCGTCCGATAATTTTGGTGCGATCCTGGCTTTGACCGACTTTTTGGACCGCAACCCGAATAACCGATGGCAACCGGACAGGATATGGACGGTCCGGGACGTGTTGCATGCAGCCATCCAAGCGTACGAGATTCAAGGGGTGTTGGCCCTCGAAAATGGGTTCAATCGAGTGGGATTGGACCACGTCCTTTTGGTGCGGATCGCATCCGCCGCCGTGGCTTGCTCTCTTTTGGGAGGGACCCGAGATCAGATCGCGGACGCGGTGAGTTTGGCTTGGCTAGATGGCGGCGCTCTGAGAACTTACCGGCATGCACCCAATACTGGCTCTCGCAAAAGCTGGGCAGCAGGGGATGCAACCCAACGGGCTGTCCAGTTGGCCCTGTGGACCATGACCGGAGAAATGGGATATTCTTCCGCCCTCACGGCCCCCCGCTGGGGATTCAATGACGTAGTATTGAAAGAGAAACCAGTTATCATCAGCCGCACTCTCGGCAGTTACGTCATGGAGAATATTTTGTTCAAGGTGGCATTTCCCGCAGAGTTCCACGCCCAAACCGCTGCCGAAGCGGCCATCGCTTTGCATTCGCAGGTGATCCCACGGCTCGACGAGATCCAAGAAATCTCCATTGCCACACAGGAAAGCGCCGTTCGAATTATCGACAAGCAGGGGCCGCTCGTTAACCCGGCAGACCGGGACCACTGCATCCAATACATTGTGGCCGTCGCGTTGCTGCACGGAGATCTCAACTCAGAACACTACGAAGACGCAGCCGCAAAAGATCCCCGCATCGATATGCTCCGATCCAAAATGGTGGTCGTCGAAGACCCTCGCTACTCCAAGGATTATTTGGATCCCGAACTGCGATCGATTTCCAACCGTGTCCAAGTCCGCTTTACAGATGGGAGCGCCACGCAAGCGATCGAGGTGGAGTTCCCGCTGGGGCATCGGCGCCGGCGCAGCGAATCGTTAAGGCCTCTTGAGTCTAAATTTCGAAACAACGCAGGCGCGCGTTTTGAAACAACCCGCGTGGATGCGATCGTCCAAATGTTCCAGGCCGTTCCCAAGCTGATGGATATGCGAGTATCGCATCTCATGGATGCGTTTGCGGAGCGATAAAAACAGAGCGAGTGAGGTTTCGTTGTGGCAACGTTGCGTGAAATCACTGAATCGATCCAACAGCAAGAACAGATCCTCCGGCAAGGCGGAGGCAAGTCTGGAACCGAGCGACAGCGCAAACTGGGCCGCTTGCCTGTCCGAGAACGATTGTCTCTCTTGCTTGATCCCGATCGTCCTTTTTTAGAGCTGGGCCTGTGGGCCGCCGATCGTATGTATCCGGATTGGGGCGACGTACCGGCCGCAGGTGTTGTCTCCGGTATCGGCTGGATCCATGGACATGCATGCATGATCGCCGCCAACGATGCGACCGTCAAAGCGGGAGCCATGTTCCCTCAGTCGGTAAAGAAGATGATTCGCGCTCAAAAGATCGCACATCGGCTGCGACTACCGATCGTTTACTTGGTGGATTCGGCAGGCGTCTTCTTGCCGCTTCAAGATGAAATTTTCCCCGACGAAGACGACTTCGGACGGATCTTCCGCAACAACTCCGTTCTTTCTGCCGATGGCATCCCTCAATACGCCGCGGTCATGGGAAACTGCATCGCCGGGGGCGCCTACCTGCCCGTACTGTGCGACAAAATCCTAATGACTGAGGGGAGCCAACTTTGCTTGGCAGGGCCTGCCTTGGTCAAGGCTGCTATCGGTCAAACCGTGGACCCCGAGGAACTGGGCGGCGCGAGCATGCATTCGCAGATCAGCGGGACCGTCGACTTTCACGAAAAAGACGATAGCGCATGTTTGGCCCGCCTCCGATCGCTCATCGCATTGCTGCCTGAAAAAACGAACAGCCACCTTCAGGGGACTTCCGAGCACAACCCCACTACCGAGCGAAATCCTGGGGATCTCTACGACCTCGTTCAAGCGGATGGACGGGCAGAATACGATGTTCGAGAATTGCTGAAATGCATTATCGACAAAGGCACTTTGCAAGAATTCCAATCCGATTTTGGACGAACTGTCGTGACGGCTTATGTTCGCATTCAAGGGATGCCGGCTGGAGTCGTGGCCAACCAGCGCCGGCGCTCTACAACCGCGCAGGGCGAAGTGCAAATTGGGGGCGTACTGTACGGCGAATCTGCAGAAAAAGCGGCTCGTTTCGTGCTTGATTGCAATCAAACCCGTATCCCACTGATCTTCGTCCAAGACGTTCAAGGGTTCATGGTCGGCAAGCAGGCGGAGCAATCTGGGATCATCCGATCCGGTGCACAATTCGTCCACGCGATGAGCACAGCAACCGTGCCGAAGTTTACGGTCATCGTTGGGAGTTCCTACGGCGCGGGGAACTATGCCATGTGCGGACGAGCTTACGATCCTGCGTTGATGGTCGCTTGGCCCAACGCGCGTTACGCGGTCATGGGAGGCAATCAAGCTGCCGATACGATGCTGACGCTCAGGGTTCGTGAAGCAGAAAAATCGGGAAGCAAGCTGACTCCAGAAGCCATCGAAGAGATGCGATCCTCGATCCGATCGCTCTACGAGGAGCAAACCGACATTCGCTATGGCGCGGCTCGCGGATGGGTCGACGCCATCATCGCTCCTCACGATACTCGGCTTTGGCTAGGAGCCGCACTCGCGGCGGCACCCCGATCTCTCGACAAACAGGCCAAGGTGGAAGTGTGAGGGATATGATACGCGTAGGCAACGCACAAGCATTCTGGGGAGACCGCCCGTCCGCTGCCTTGGAACTTCTCGCTCAAGTGCCCGAGCTCGATTACCTAACGATGGACTACTTGGCGGAAGTATCCATGTCGATCTTGGCATTGCAGCGTGAACGCGATCCGCAACTCGGTTATGCACGCGACTTTGTAGATGTCGTGCGAGGCTTAGCGCCCTATTGGAGCGCCGGGGGGCGATGCCGACTCATCGCAAATGCCGGCGGCCTGAACCCTCTTCAATGCGCTCAAGCGTGTATCGCCGCTATCGAAAGTGCCGGCTGCCGATCGATGAAGATTGGCGTGGTGGGTGGCGACGACGTGCTCAGCGCACTGCTTCATAGCGGTTCCGATCCGAATGCATTTCGCAATCTCGATACTTCGGAGCCGCTCTCGTCCGTGAAAGATAGGCTAGTCACCGCCAACGCGTACCAAAACTGCCAGGGGATCGTATCGGCCCTGCGCGCAGGCGCCGACATCGTGATTACCGGCCGAGTTGCCGATCCATCCATGGTCGTCGCACCGTGCGTATACGAGTTCGGTTGGAGCAGCCAGGATTGGGATCGGTTGGCAGGCGCAACCGTTGCCGGACATTTGCTCGAATGCGGAACGCACGTTACCGGCGGCATTGCTACCGATTGGCTCGATGTACCCGACCCCACCCACCTCGGGTTTCCGATCGCTGAAATCGATAAAGAGGGGAGTTGCACGATTACCAAATCCGATTGCTCGGGCGGTCGCGTGACACCCGAAACGGTCAAGGAACAACTTATCTATGAAATCGGCAACCCCGCTGAATACCTTAGCCCAGATTGCACCGTTTCCTTTTTAGAACTAAAGGTAGAATCGATTGGCAAAGACCGTGTCTCCGTGCGCGGCGCTCGAGGCTCTGCAAGCCCGTCCACGCTCAAAGTGAGCGCGACGTATCGCGATGGTTTTCGCGCCGCAGGTTCACTCACGGTATTCGGTCCCGACGCCGTCACCAAAGCCAGACGATGCGGAGAAATGGTGCTCACTCGACTGCGCGAAGCGGGGCATACGTACCGAGATGCGATCGTCGAATGCTTAGGCAACGCAGATAGCGTTCCCGCATTGAATGCGATCCCCCTCAGCGAGTCGTTATACGAAGTGGTAATGCGAGTCGCGGTGGAGTCCGATTCGAAAGCGGCGGTGGAGCAATTCTCTCGCGAACTGATGCCGTTGATCACCGCTGGACCGCAGGGAACAACGGGTTACGCCGAAGGTCGACCGCGAGTGCACGGAGTGATCCGCTATTGGCCGTGCCTCATCGAGGCGTCTCAAGTGCAACCCAGCCTCTCATTGCTCAGTTCGGCGCACACGGCGAATGATGCTGTCCGAACCAGCAGTTGGCCACCCAAAAACAGCCGTTTCCCACAAACGTCGGAGACGCGATCGTCGGTCAGGAAACCGTGTTCGTTCGCTCAGGCCAAGTGCCTAGCGGATATCGCATTGGGCCGCAGCGGTGACAAGGGAACCGGCGCTAACGTAGGCATACTGGTTCGGTCGATGGAGCACTATGAAGATCTCAAAAAGTGGCTTACCTCGGAACGTGTCGAAAAGTTTTTCGCGCCGATAGGAGTGGTGTCGGTCGAACGCTACGAAATGCCAAACCTTGGAGGTCTTAATTTTGTAATTAAGGGGATTCTGCGTAGGGGATTGCGCAACGACGCGCAAGGAAAGGCGCTTGCCCAAGCATTGTTGTCAATGCGAATGTAACGTAAGTCGCACCCGCCCGGTGCGACTATCCACCCAGAAAAGAACCCAAAGAGAATGACCGTAGGTCGC
>JANODW010000888.1:0-5175 GCA_031412875.1 Pirellula sp.
CGCGAAGATCATCGTTCCAATCGAAATGATGTCCGATCCGTATAGCACTCCAAAGACAGCGCCGCTCGCAGTAATCAAACTGAGCAACGTAATGACACCCACCAACCAACGGTTCTTGATTCCAAATCGCATCAAGTTGTGATGCAAATGACCTCGATCTACGGTGAAGACACTGCGGCCCGTCAACTTTCGTCGAACGATTGCCATCCCCGAATCGAACAAAGGGATTGCCATCAACACAACCGGAATAGCAATCGAGATGGGGCTTTCTTCCTTCAACCAACTTCGCATCGCCAACACCCCAAGGATCAAACCCACGAGCATACTGCCCGCATCGCCCAAAAAGACTTTCGCAGGAGGCAAATTGAAAACCAAAAACCCTAGCAACGAACCCGCCATCGCGGCGGCGACCAGCGACTCCATATGATGCCCGGTATAAAACCCAATAGCGGAGACGGCCGCAAACGATATCCAACCCACCGACGAGCAAAGTCCATCCGCTCCATCGATCAAGTTCACGGAGTTGATCGACAGCAGTAGCCACCCGAGCGAGACAGGGACCGCAAGCAATCCGAGCTGCAACGGCATTCCAAAAATGCTGATCGAATTGATAGAAAAGCCGAAAGCAATGATCGATAAACAAATAACCACTTGGCCAAAAAGTTTTTGACGACCGCGAAGTCCAAACCGATCATCCAACACGCCCAACAATACTATTGCAATCGAGCCCAAGGCCAACGACGTGACCTCGTAAACGTGCCCTGCAAACATCGATAAGAAGTCGGCGTTGGTGAACAGACTCACGCTGAGTGTCGCCATCATGCTGAATAGAATCGCGATGCCGCCACACAATGCGATCGGCTCCCGGTGGAGTTTGCGATGCGTATCGGGATGGTCCATAAGACCAATTGCCAACGCCAATCGCCGAGCAAGCGGCGTTGCGATCAAGGAAAAGAGAAAAGCAATAGACAACGCAATGAGCGGGAAAACCGGATAATTCATGGATGTAGTACCTCGATGAGTGTTCGACACCAATCCCACTTGCGTGAAATTGGCGCTAGCGTGGTTAGCCTAAGCTGCACCGCATGAAACTTATGATCCTCAGCCATGACCCATCCGTCTAGGTGCTCTTTGGTTAACTAATCGTAAAAGTTGCCGACAGAATCCCACAAAGCCGGATAGCCGGCAGAGTCAGCTCAAACTCACCAAATTGCCTGCGCCCAATAAATGACATGCGGTCTATCGTCTACAATTTGAGCGAAAAAGACAACGAAGTGGTTCCAGCAAATTCGGTTTGGATCGATTTTCCGAATTGCGACGGCTGGAATCGCGTGAAAACCCGCGTTATAGATTCTTATCCAACGGAAAAATCATGGACCGCGAAAAGTATCAAGAGCTCGTTTCGACGTTTTTCGAATGGAACCAGCCCGCGATTTCTCAGATTTTTGCGGAACTCCTTTCCGCCGTCGCCGCCGAGCGCGATCTCAGCCCCTCCGGATTGATGAGCCAAAACTACGAAACCGCCCGAGCTAATCCTGAAATTAATGTGCTGCCCGGAAACCTTAAAAATGCAAGGGACGCTATTTTCCCATACTTTTGGGGTACCGATAGCTGGAACAACCCGCTCCATCTAGAAAACGTCAAAGGGCCCGCAAACCACGCCTCCCTGATCGGCGCTCTGGCTTGCTTGCTCAAGAATCCAAACCTGTGCACAGATCGCTACAGCCAACGTTCGAACGAGTTGGAAGTCAAAGCGGTTACCACTTTAGCCAATCTGATTTTCTATCACACCGACGATCCCTGGGGTGTGTTCACGATCGGCGGAACCATTTCGAATCTCTACGGTGCAAAAATTGGACTGGAACGCGTGCTGCCCGGTGCCATGCGGTCGGGAGTCTTCGGACACCGTATCGTCGGCATCTGCTCTCAAGCCGGTCATTACTCCAATCAAACCGTCGCAGGCTGGTTAGGAATCGGCACGCAAAATTTGATCGAGATTCCGACCGATGAAAAACTTGCGATGCGCCTCGATCTGCTCGAGGAGAAACTGGACCAACTGTACTCCGAAAACATCAAGGTGGCATACGTTTGCGCAACCTTTGGCACGACCGATGGGTTCGGTATCGACGACATCCAGTCGATCCGCGAATTGCTGACCGCCAAATCCAATCAGTACTCCGTGCCCATGCCTCAGCTCCATGCGGATGCAGCGGTCGGTTGGGCCATGGTGATGTTGACCGACTATGACACTTCCAAGAATCCTTTGCGGATGGAACCCGGCCTGTTGGATATTGTTCGAACGGTTCAAATCAAGAACAAAGGGCTGCGTTACGCAGACAGCGTCACCATCGATTTCCATAAACTAGGCCGAGGCCACTATCCGTCGAGCGCGTTCATCGTCAATCGCCGCGAAGATCTGAAATACTTGGCCCGGACAGTCTCCGACACCCCCTACTTTTCGGACGCCGATGCGAGCCGCGATCCCGCCCTCTTTACTCTGGAATGCTCGCGCCCCGGTCTGGGGCCGTATAGTGTGATCGCATCGCTCAACGGGATTGGCCTAACCGGCTGGCAGATGCTCACCGCGCGCGCATTGGAACTGACCCAACGTCTTAAAGATCGATTGTCAAAGATCGAATATTGCAAAGTCCTCAATGCCGACTCTCGCGGTGTTTCGGTGAACTGGTGGGTGTTACCAAAGGGACGCAATGCAGAAGATATCTACCAGCGATTGGTTCGCAACGAATTGACTCCAGAACAACTCGCACGCTACCTACCCGAAGTCCGCCAATTATTCGACAAGCGTACCAAAATGATGGACCCAACGCTCGATGCAAAACTTGGCTTCACCACTAGTTTTGGCTACTGTCCCCACGGCATCGATATCCCCGCTTGGAAAGCCGTTTTCTTCAATCCCAAAACCACCGAGGAGATCGTCGATCGCATCGCCTATGGCATCAAAGAATTGTGAGCGCACCTCGACCATCGCGACAATGCATAATGCACCGAACTCATCGATCCCTATCGCTTGACGATGGGATGTATCTCGCAAAATAGAAACCATCGCTGCCTCGCTCGACCCGAATGCAACTCTCAAAAAGAGCGCTGATGACCTCGGCACAAAGCGCTTCGGGCGTAGCACCCTCTTTGAAAACTCGCCCTTCTTTCAGCAAGATGGTGCGATCGATACACGGCAATATCTCTTCGAGATGATGCGTCACTAGGACGATCTGGGTACCCGAACGAGCCAACTGCTCCAGCGTGCACAGGAATTCCGATCGGGCCCGAATGTCCAGACCATTGGTGGGTTCATCCAATACGATCGCTTGCGGGTTGCGAACCAAGGCCCGAGCTAACAGTACGCGCCGACGCTCTCCGGTCGACATGTTGCCGATGCATTTTTTCGAACCGTAGTCAACCTGGAACCGATCCAGCAGGCATTTTGCATTTTCTAGCATCGCGGTGGATATGGTGGATGCCTCCGGTTCGAGTTCCGCGGCGAAGTAACCGGTTAGCGTCGACTGCAAGGCGGTAAGACGCGCCGATCGGCCCATCGTAAAGTGATGGTCGATGTCGGAACTGACAAACCCGAGATGCTCGCGCAGCTCCCATACATTCCACTCTTCCTGCCCAAGGATCTTCACCGTCCCAGAAACGCCGTCGACGACCGAGGGGTAAAAGAATTTCATTAGCAACTTTAGGAAAGTTGATTTCCCTGAACCGTTGGGCCCCACAATGGCGATGTGCTGCCCGCAGGGCACGCGGAGCGTTAAGCTGTCAAGAATACGAGTGTTGCCTCGCACAATGCTCACATCGCTTAACTCGATGAGCATCGCAGGGGCGCTCTCAGTTATAGCCAAATTCACTGCATTCGCTGTCGCTTGTTTCTTCCGGTTGCAAATTCATCTCACTGTAGGTGACCAAGCTCATCATGAAACGATTGGCCGCCTGCAACATGCCCGAATCCAAATCGTCCGCTTGCGAACACTCCTCGTCGTCGGACCGCATTTGTAAAAATTTATAGTTCAAGCCGGATTGGTGCGAAACGCGGACCGCCTGCAAAAATTCGTCGTCGGAACACAATGTGGACCCTTGGCACTGCGCAAAAAGCACTTGCAATTCACGCGATCGCTTCCAGTTGGAAAGCACGCATCGCGTCGATGGAAAACCTCCGCTCAAGGAAACAACCCCCGCGACTTGATTTGCATATTTAAGGCCGATCCATTGGGCCATCGTCCCGCCTGCCCCAAAGCCCGCAAGAAAAATCTTGTCCGTGTTTACCGACAACGTTCTCGCGACTTCCTGAACACTATCCCAAACCATGTCCTCGGCTACCGCGCATTCCGTACTGCTAAATCCCCAGCGGAATCGCCGTCCGTGACCGGAACACTTGAGTTGCGATCGAGGCGCTATGGCAATGTAGTTTCGCGAACTCAGCGCCATCATCACATTGTCTAGCTCTAGCTCGCTGCTCGCGTCACTGTGCAACCAGACCACCAGCGGATAATCGTATCCAGGCTCATAATGCTCGGGAACAAACAGACGATGCGGGAATTCAAGAGCGATAGTGGATTCGTTCAGAGGTCTACATCGCGACGCAGTGGAGGAAAGAAATGGGCTCTTTTCAGACGATTCCATGTGCATCGAAAGACGACTCATTCAACGGTTCCTATTCAACGGTACGCACAAAAGGGATGAGGTCTGGTTTGCTAATCGACGAGGCAATAAAGCACGTTGTATGGAGGTTCTCGGTGTTACGTCAATGGCGCACGGAACAACTTTTCGGAAGACCACCTGTTGAAAGAAATGCTTTCATTCACTGTGATCTGAAAGCAATGCACACGAACACAATCATTCCAGCGATTTGCGCGAGAAATCGTCGCTCGCGGAAACTAAGAAGCGGCAAGCAATTGCGTCATGGTGGCGACCAGCGATTTGACAGCATCGACACTCTTTTGAAACGCAGCCTTTTCAGAATCCGTCAACGAGAGCTCCACGATCTTTTCAACGCCGTTGCTGCCCAAGACAACAGGAACACCCACGTAGTACCCACCCACGCCATATTCCGCATTGCACAGCGCCGCAACCGGCAGGAGTCGTGTTTTTTGTCGGTCGACCCCGTCTAAAAAATGAGCCGGGGCCGCAGCAGGGGGGGGATATTCAGAAACAGTGTTT
>JANODW010000889.1:0-8895 GCA_031412875.1 Pirellula sp.
TCTTGCCCTCGGACTCAACGTTGTAGATAGGAATCACGTTTGGGTGAAGCACCGCTGCGGCCGCTTGCGCCTCGCGAGCGAATCGCTTCCTTGCTGAGGCACTGTTGGCCAAGTGCGTCGATAGGATTTTGATCGCAACGACGCGATGCAGTTCGGTGTCATGGGCTTTCAGAACAATACCCATGCCACCTGTGCCAATCACCCGTTCTACTTCGTAACGGCCGAGCCGACCGAGCAATTCTGGATGGCTCGGGGGATCTAGAAACGATAGCATCACCGTTTCAAACTCGATCCGCGAATCGTCCGGCAACTCGGACGTAATTTCAATAGAGATTGAACTTAAGGAGACATTCGAGCCAGTGGGAGGAAGCTCGCTTTCCAACCACGACTGCTTGGCCTCGCGCCACCAAGGCATGTCTTGGGTAGACGATTCCTCCAATCGCAATTGACACGCTCTACAGTTCTCGACATGCTCGATCGCTTGCGAAACCGACGGGTTTTGCTCGTCGCCATGGAGTACTAATTCGATATGATTCGGAGAACAGGATTTCGACGGGTTCATTTTAGCATGTGGGTTAGATTGCATCTTGTTGCTCCCATTGCTCAACGATCAACTTGATGCGAGCGGTGATGCGACTGCGGGCGATATAAACAGCTCCATGCGACAACCCCAGGCTCGTAGCGACCGATTCGATCGATTCCCCGAGCACGTTCGTCCTCCAAAATGCATTCCAGCTCGTTTCGTTGAACGACTCGCGAGCGTGAGCCGCTGCCAAGCGAAACATTTCGCGACGATAGTCCAGTTCAAGCGCTTCATGCTGACGCGGTGAGATTTCGACTTGCGCCATCGCTTCGTGGACGGACGTTCGCCCTGAACCTCGCCCTTTCGCGTGTTTAGCCACCCAATTGATGAGTTGATTGCGCGCGATGCGAAACAGCCAAGCCCGAAATTTCCCCCGCTCGCGATCCGGTTGCCAACGCTCAACCGCCTGCGCCACCGAGATGAAGACGTTTTGTGCAATCTCGCGTGCGTCGGCTTCTTGAAGTCCTCGCCGCCGAGCAAATCGAATGACCAGCGGCTCGTACAAATCGATAAATTCCTGCCATGCATTGGCATCAGTCGCCGACGGCAATCGCAGGATCAAGCTTTCTCGCGTTTCTGGATTTGCAGGCATACGGTTTCGCTAGTGAAGTGCACAGAAGGATTGGAAGATTCTAACCGGGCGGCCTTCATTATCCCAATCCGATGGGCTTGCGAGGGGCAGTTCGACACGTCCCATTCGCATGTTTCGGTTTGAGATCGGTAGTTTTGACACGGCCGCTCGCCTAAGAGTTGACACAGCGTAGAATACGAATTCTTTCATTCCAAATTCCAAAAATGGACGAAGTTGTTCCCACCATGAAGCTAGTCGAACTCACGTCGCCGAAAATCGGGGCGATTTCCCGTTCCACGCCCGTCATCATTCCTATCGCCGCCATCGAGCAGCACGGCGATCATTTGCCGGTTTGGACCGATAGCCTGTTGCTTGGGGCAATCGTAGACCGAGTCGAAAAATCGCTCAGCAAGCAAGTTTTGGTGGCGCCCCTGATGTGGCTTGGCAATTCCGACCACCATCTGGATTTTTTTGGAACGTTGTCGGCTTCTAGTCGAACGTATTTGGACATACTCAACGATCTTGTTGAAAATTTTCTGTCGTATGGGTTCAAGCGGATTGTCTTGCTAAATGGACATGGCGGGAACGATGTGCCCGCGAAACAGGCACTGTTCGAAGTGCGTCAGCGTCATCGCAGCCGAAAAGATTTGCTGCTGTTGATGGCTACCTATTGGGGGCTAGGAACAGAACCTTGGACGATCGATCCGTCGATCGAACAGCGGGACATGGGGCATGCTTGCGAATGGGAAACCTCCATGGTGCTAGCCTTGAGACAAGATCTAGTCGGTGACTTCAAGAATGCGACCGCAATCGAACCGGGGAACGCTTTCCGCCCTGCCAGTCGCGCTTGGACAACGAAGGATAGAAGCAATACTGGGCACATCGGTTGGCCGCATTTGGCCAGCAAAGAAAAAGGGGAAATCCTGCTCGATGCATTCTCAAAGGATGTGGAACGATGGCTACTCGAAGTGATCGAATGGGACGGTAGCTCATGGGACGGAGTCAAACATTTTGGTTTCCCAGTATCCTAAGGCGAGCCGCGGTAACAATACTACCGTAGGATGGGACCATTGTCCCGTCCGTTTTTCTAATCCCGTCCGTTTTCCAATCCCGTCCGTTTATTAGTTCGGTCCGTTTATTTGTCCCGTGCGTTTATTTGTCCCGTTCGTTTATTAGTTCGGGACGATGGTCCCAAACTACGGCTGGTATGTTTCAGCCTGCCGCTTGCCTAACTGCCAAGATCTACTACCAGCGTCCATCGCAGCGTCTGCTTGCAGGACCACACAACCGTAGGTCGCTTTTGCCGAAAGCGACTCCGCCCTGTGCTCCCCCACCATAGGTAATGCTATCAAGCATTTAATATTGTAATTGACCACCGGTGCACGCGCGTGACTATGACGTTTACGTAAACAGCTACGGTTGGATTCAATTTGCAAAGGGGACCGATTATACAGTCCGATAAACCGGGTTGAAGAAAACACATCCCCGTTTGGATTTTCGAATGCCATCTAAAAAGCCCGAACCCAAATCGACTAAATCCGAAAGGTCCCATTCGGCATTAACGCGTCGCGAATTGCTCAAGCAAGCGGCAGTGGCGACTGCGTCATTGGTTGCCTTGACGCCCAAAGCGGAAGCGGATGTATCGATTGGCTCGTTGCCAGATCTGTTGGGACGCCGAGCCTCGACTCCATCCGTTTACAAAGAGACCGCAAAAGCCGACTACGCACGCAACATGCGGCAATTCGGCGGGGCGATGGCGACAGACCCTCGCTGCTTGTTCGGGATGCCACACAACGGAAAGCCCTGGCAATTCGATGTATTGATCGTAGGTTCGGGATACGGTGCTTCGGTTACGGCAGCTAGGTTGAGCGAGAGAAAACTGCCTGGAACGCGAATTGCGATGCTCGAACGTGGTCGGGAGTGGGTGCCTGGCACTTTCCCCGACGTCTTGAAAGACGTGACCGACAATTCACGACTCAAATTGTTTGGTCGTCACAAACGGGACTTGAGCAACCCCACCGGACTGTTCAACGTCGTTCAATGCGATGAAATATCCGTATTGAGCGGCAGTGGGTTGGGGGGGTCTTCTTTGATCAATGCCAATGTGGCGCTGCGAGCCGATCCCGAAGTTTTCTTGCAAACCCAATGGCCCAAGTCTCTTCACGACAGCGAGTACTTGTCCCCGTACTACGACCAAGCGGAATACGAGTTGGGAGTGAGTCGCGAGCCGATCGACTGGACTTGCAAAATGAAGGCCCAGCGTCTCGCGGCTGAGAAGCTGAGGGATTACGGATGCCATTTCGAAGCAGCCGCGTTGACGATTACACGCTCATTCCAAGGTCACGCTTTACCCATCCTGAATCGCCAAGGCATGATCCAACGGGATTGCATCGACTGCGGCGACTGCTTGACCGGCTGCAATGTTGGGGCAAAGAATACACTGGCCATGAATTACCTACCGATCGCAAGGCGAAACGGTACCATGATGTTCACTCAAACCGAGGTGCGCGACATTGAGAAATGCGGTGACTTCTGGAAAGTGCACTTCATCTACTTCCATCGCGACGAAAACGGGCGGCATCGCGAAGAAGAGGGTTGTACCACGGCCCGTGTCGTCATGCTGGGCGCCGGCAGTATCGGTAGTTCGGAAATCCTCTTGCGATCGCAAAGTGAGACCCTAGACTTCTCGAGGCAGTTGGGTTGCAATTGGACGGGCAACGGCGATGCGTTAGGATTCGTCCGTACGACCGACCATCCTACTCACATCGCGGGCTTCAGCGCGCAGGACCCTGCAGGACGTCGGATTGGGCCGACGATCGAGTCCAATGTTACGTATCCGGAAAGACCCAATCTCTTTGGTCGCGTCCTTATTCAAGAAGGGGTTGCAGCCCGATCGTATGCCAACGCGCTGAGCTACCTGATGCAAGACTTCGACCTCGACCAGACTCAGGTGATGCTTGGCATGGGGCACGATCGGCAAGAAGGGAAACTCTTTCTGGAGGACAATGGCAACGCATTCATCTCATGGCCAGGACTTCTAGATAGCGATTACCGGCGACTCATTCGAAAAGAGTTTTCTCGGCTAGCGCACGGTCACGGCGGCAAATACAAATATCTTCGCGTCTTCGGCGACAAGATGATTTCGGTGCATCCGCTGGGAGGCTGTGGCATGAGCGACGATCCACGCAGCGGCGTGATCAATCACAAAGGGCAAGTGTACGATACCCTCAACGGTGGGGACATCGATGCAACCACGGGAGAGCATCGCGTTCATGAGGGCCTCTACGTTTGCGACGGCGCTGTGTTTCCGACCGCTATCGCTTGCAACCCGTTTTTGACCATTTCCGCATTGGCAGAACGCGCTTCGCAGCTAATCTCGCTCGAACCCAAGTACGCGGATTTGTTCCGGTTCGGCTGATGCCCACCCCATTGGATTTGCGATGCAAAATGCGATTCCGTTCCGCCTTGCTGCGGTTTGACTGATAGCCAGTGCGAAGGTGTGAGGAACAGGTTATAACGGAGTTCATTCACTTGAGAAATTTCTCGAACGACTGAAATCAGTTCCTTGACGCACGATCGCAAATTCAACTCGTTTCGACTTTCGGAAGTTGCAAGAAACGTTCACTTTGATTTAGAGCGTATAGAGAAAGCGGGCAATGAGGACGTCGCAATTCTGTGCCGACTTTACTATTCGCTTGAGTTCGCACTGGGCCAGACTTTTTCAGACGGCGACCTCCACTATCACCCCAATGCGAGCTTCTCTGTCCTGAAATTCATTGCTGCGTTGCGATCGATCAAGAAGCAGTGCGGTACCCATCTCCGCTTCTTGGACGTCGGCTGCGGCTTCGGCGGCAAAGTTTGGATTGCGGATGCGATCGGTTTCGATGCTAGTGGCATAGAAATCAATCCGATGTATGCGAGGATCGCCCAGGAATGCGCAGGAAAGGACTGCATCCTTTGCTTGGACGCATTGACGTTCCAAAACTACTGCGACTATGACGTCATCTATTTTTACAACCCGATGCCCAGCGACGAGCTTGAACGGCTGGTCATCCAGGCGGCCAAGAAAGGGGCGATCATCTATCATGCAATCGACCTGCAAGCTCAGCCCGGCCGAAGTTTTTCAAGGCTCTCGCCTCGCGTTTTCAAACTGACCGACTAAGCAACTGTGCCCAGTCGAAAAAACCCGGGCAAAAAAACTTAGCAAAACGCACCGTTGGAAACGGTACTGCAAGTCTACTTGGAGGCATCCATGAATCGCACGCAAACCGGGCTGTCCACTTTCACACTGGATTCCGTCGGTGTCAACAAGCCGGTCTCCGGATCGATTCGAAACACGCTCACGTTGCCCCCAGATTGATTCGCAACCAACATGAACTTTCCGGTCGGTTCGATTGCGAAATTGCGAGGAGTCTTTACTCCTTTGCTTTGATGGCCTACTGCGGTGAGTTCTCCTGTTTTAGGATCGACCGAAAATATGGCGATCGAGTTATACGGATCGCGGTTCGATACATACACGAACTTGCCGGAGGGATGCACGACGGTCTCAGCGGTACTGCCGCCCTTGCGGACCACCTCTTTAGGCAACGTGGAAAGGACTTGTTTCTGGGTGAGAGAACCTTTGTCGGCATCGTACTCGCAAACAAGGACGGTGAGATCGGTTTCGCCGTTGATGTAAGCCCGCTTGCCGTCCGGTGACCAAGCAAAATGGCGAGGTCCTGCACCCTTGGGCGCATCGAAAGCGCCATGCGGCGTCAGCGAACCCTTGTTCGCATCAAACGCGTAGATAATCACTTTGTCCAAGCCGAGATCGCAGCAGAGAGCAAACCGGTTCGCTCGGTCAAGATGGATGGAATGGCCATGCTTTTTAGGTCCTTCATGTTGCTGGAACGAGGAAGTGCTGCTGAGCTTGCCGTCGGCTTCAATCGGGATCGCGAGGCAGCTTCCTCCGGTGTAGTTCGCAGCCAAAACATGCTTGCCCGTTTGATCCACAATCAGATGGCACGGGGCGGCCCCTTGCGAAGGCTGAGAATTTAAGAAGGTCAATTTGCCGGTGGCACTCTCAATCGCGAATGCGCTAATCTTTGCATCCGATTCATTGACCGCATACAGGAACTTCTTCGTGGGATGGATTGCCAAAAAAGAGGGACTGCTCGCCTCGCCTGCCAGCGATGCCTGCGAAAGTGAGCCATCTTTCAAATCCAATTCACATTGATAAATCCCTTTGCTCTCCTTGCCCGTGTAAGTACCCAAATAGACCCGTAGCTTGTCTTGGCAATCCGCCGACCGGAAAGGGAGTCCACAAAAAACCAAAAAACAGACGAGAACATGTCGCAATCGCATAGATGGATACTCCCAAGGAAAGGTGGTCGGAATCGAAATCACATTGTGAAGCAATTGATACACAAAATCCATAGGCCCTCCCAACTTGCCGCTTTTGCTGAATTTCACTGCCCCGTTGTAGCCTCTAAGGCGAGTGGCGGGCAGAAACATACCAGCCGTAGTTTGGGACCATTGTCCCGAACGAAAAAACGGATTGGACAATGGTCTCGAACGAACAAACGGATTGGACAATGGTCCCTAACGAACAAACGGACGGGACAATGGTCCCGAACGAACAAACGGACGGGACAATGGTCCCTAACAAACAAACGGACGGGACAATGTTCCCGAACGAACAAACGGACGGGACAATGGTCCCATCCTACGGTAGTTATGATCCCGCCGCGCGCCTTACTGCGATTCGAATGAGTACAATGGCTATTTCGATCGTTCGCGTCCATTGAATGCAACCAAGCCTGAGGCAATCCAGCCATGATAAAGAAGTTTTTTACATTTGCATCGACGATGTTGGTCTCGATTTCGCTCCAAGCGGCGGAGAAGCCAAATGTCTTGTTTATTGCCGTAGATGATTTGCGGCCTGAAATTGGGTGCTACGGCAACACCATTGTAAAAACGCCCAACATGGATCGGCTTGCAGCCCGCGGCATGGTCTTCAATAAAGCGTATTGCCAGCAAGCGGTCTGCAGTCCATCGCGTACAGCGATCATGACTGGCTTGCGTCCGGACGCGACCAAGGTCTGGGATCTCGTTACCCATTTCCGAGTGGCCCAACCCGACTGCGTTACGTTGCCACAACACTTCAAAGCCAATGGCTATCACTGCGCTGCCATAAACAAAGTGTATCATCGAGGATTTGAGGACGGGCGTTCCTGGAGTGTTCCTCATTGGTACTCATCCGGAAATTCGGTCGACACCGACATCTCTGATTTTTCCAAGCGAATCACCACCAAGCACGATGTTTCGGTCCAGGAGTTCATGTCCCCCATGAACAAATCGGACCCCGATGCGAAACCCGGTCCGGCATTTGAAATCAGTCTCAAGGCGGAAGTGGACCTGCCTGATGGGGCCGCGGCTGCAGAAGCGGTGAAGCGATTGAGTTCGCTCAAATCGAAGGGCTCCCCCTTTTTTCTTGCGGTCGGTTTTGCAAAGCCGCACCTCCCCTTCGTCGCACCAAAAAAGTATTGGGACTTGTACGATCCGAATACGATACCTGTTCCAACTTTCGATCGCCTGCCAGAAGGAAGCCCGAAATTTGCGGGCCATGCCAATGGTGAGCTTCACGGTTATCCCGGAGTCCCCAAGGAGGATCCGATTCCTGCAGACTTCGCAAAGACTTTACGACACGGCTACTACGCTTGTATTAGCTACACCGACGCACAAATTGGTAAATTGCTGGATGCGCTCGACAAAGAGGGGCTCGCCGACAACACCATCATCGTTCTTTGGGGTGACCATGGTTGGCAGTTAGGCGAGCACGGCCTTTGGCACAAACATACGAATTTTGAAATTGCGACCCGTGCCCCTTTGCTCATCAGCGTTCCAAAATCGAAAACCGCAGGGATGAAATGCGACGCGCCTGTGGAGTTTATCGATGTCTATCCCACGCTTGCAGAGCTTTGCGATCTGCCCGCACCAAGCACTAAAATTGACGGCAGTAGCATGAAAAAGTTTCTGGACTCTCCATCCGCTCCGTCGACCGACGTGGCTATCAGTCAATATCCGCGCAGAGATCCCGCGACGGGGACGGATTTGATGGGCTACAGCATTCGCGATAGCCGCTGGAGAGCCGTTTTCTGGCGAGATCGCAGTGGGCCGACGGTGGTTGCCACCGAATTATACGATGAGCAAAACGATCCTAACGAAACCGTGAGCCTTGCCGCCAAGCCCGAATATCAATCCATGATGGAGACTTTTTCGAAGCTCCTTCCTCCTGTCGGCTCCGCCGCTGTGGTCCCGCGATCTTCCCAGGCTCCTAAACCAAGAAAGGCAGGTGCAAATTCCGCAGCCTCCTCTCCAGAAAATGAAGACCGCGGTAGCCGGTTCGAACGGTTCGATAAGAACAAAGCCGGCAAACTCAGCCGCGACGAGTTTCTTGCAACGCAATCGAATGCGACCGCAGCCAATGAGCGATTTGAAAAATGGGACGTCAACAAGGATGGTGTACTGACGCGCGACGAGTTTATAAAAATGGGAAAGAAATAGTTTCCGCCGACAACGGTCGTTGTTTGCGTTATTCAAAGTCGCCTTTCGCTCCGCGAAAGTAGCGGTTTATGGTGTACTTTCGCGGAGAAGCTATGTAGGGTTGAAGCTCAAGCAAAAATCCGGCACACTCGTTGGGAATATTCAAACACTTCATTCTCCAACGAGGGCCGAATTATGTCTAAGGTTATCATGGTTG